>JAATFE010000156.1 GCA_015655365.1 Terriglobales bacterium | reverse complement strand
GCGCTGGTGTACTCGCCATTGAAGGTAAAAGAACCGTTCCCGGCCGTCTCCGGCGCAAGATAGTAGTTGAAGGTCCGGTAGACATACCCGGCTTTGAGGTTCTGCTTGCCAATCGTCTTGGTGATGCTCACAACGTAACTGTATTGCGATTGATCTGTGACGCCGGTATTGGCCGCGCCGATCGAGGCCGCGCTGGTTACGCCGCTCAGCGTGATGGTCGGATACGACTGCGACTGCAACTGCTTGACATAACCGACTGGAAATCCCACGCCGCCAAACCCGCTTGTCTGGTCGAAACCCGCGCTAAATTGAGGCGTGTTCTGCCAGTAGCGGCTGAAGCCAAAGCCAACCGTCAGGATAGTGGTGGGGTTGAGCGTGACCGTATTGTTCAAAGCAACTGCATCGATATAGCGCAGTTCGTTGTGATCGCTGGCCGCAAAAGTATGAAATAGATCGCCGCTTGGTTCATCCGTAGCAAGGTGAACGAAGGATGCCCCCGCCGCCCACTTCTGCGAAAACTCATGGTCGACCTTGATCACGTATTCATCGCCGCGCGTCTTGTAATCGTCCGATCCGTTGTAGTTCGGATTGCCGTTGTAAGCAGTGTTCGCGGTGGGGTTCGGAAAGGTGTTGGCGATCGACTGTCCAATCGCATTGATCAGGTTGCTCGGAATCACATTGCCGGCCAAGACTTTTCGAGCGCCGGCCGTAAATGGCTGGGTTGGATCGTAGAGTGTGATGCCGTCCTGGCTGAAGTCGCCCTTACGCTCTCTCGCCGACGGAACATAGTATGCCGTGTTTGAGCTGACCAGAGGTTGCGCCTGGCGGTAGCCCGCTTCCGTCACCCAGAAAAAGGTCTTCTTCAGAAAGTGAAATCTGTTGCTGTAGGGAACCCGGCCACCGAATGCGCCGGCATATTGATACGTCGTGAAGTCCGGCTTAGCAATGCCCGTGTGGTTGTTCCACCATTCATTGGCCACCAGCGGGTTCTGCCTGGTCAGGCCGAAGAGTTCGCCGTGATAGATATTCGTGCCGGACTTCAACGAGGTGTTCAAGACACCTCCGCCGGTTCTTCCCAACTCCGCATCATACGTGTTGCCTTGTATCTTCACATCGGATACAGCTTCAACCGCTGGCACAAACGTCACGCCGCCGGTCGAGGTGGAGATCGGTATTCCATCCACAACATAGGTATTTGCGCCGATCGGAGCACCGGAGATCGACTGCGAGTCGGTGCCGTTCTGATCCTCATAACGCACAAACCTGGGATCGCCCACCGGTGTCACGTTGTTGTCCAGCTTGTCCACCGTGAAGGGATTACGCCCCTGATTGGGAATTTCCTGAACGAGATCCTCGGTGATGAGCTGTCCCTCGGAAGCGGTCGCCGTGTCGATCAAGGGCTCTGAACCCGTCACTTCGACCGTTTCGCCTGCCCCGCCCACGGCCAGCTTTTCGTCGATGGTCGCCGTCTGCTCAAGATTGACGATGATTCCATTTTGCTCAGTCTTTTTGAAGTCCTTTGCCGATATGACCACCGTATAGGTTCCCGGCTCGACCGCGGTAAAGAAGTAATCGCCGGCCTGGTTGGTGTGGGTGAAGCGTGCGATCTCCGTTCCGTCATTTGTCAGAATAACGGTTGCGTTTGAAATCACAGCGCCCGAAACATCCGTGACGCGCCCGCGCACAGTGCCATAGTTATTTTGCGCATGAATCGAAGGAGCGGTCACTCCGATCAGTGCCAGGAGCAAAGTCAAGACAAAAGTATGAAAATTAGGCTTCCAAGAAATGAGTTTCATGCAGTACGCTCCGTCGCTTTTCGATTGCATCTGAAATCGGAGGGCTTCCGATCATTCGATGGTGATCTTTGGGCAGCTTGAGACGGAGATTCTTGAAGGACTCGCGATAAGTCGCATCCAACGAAAAAGGCCCGCTCCAGTTGTGCCGGTTGGCGGGCCTTTACGCATAGATCCTGACTATGGAATCTATGACGTAGATACGTTTGCTACACGCGTCTCCCGTTTCGCCAGCATATGCCGTGCGAAAAGGCAACAACCACGCAACGTCGAGAGCGACCGCGTGTTGCCGGCAAAAATGGAAGAGCACGTCGTAGACATGGCATAATCTTGGCGATAACTACGAGGAAGTTGCCGTGATAGCCATCACAGAACAATGTGACAAGTGGCACAATGCGGTAAATGCAAGCCTTTACCTGTTCGAATTTAGGTAGAATCCAGTGAATCGGCAAAACCATCCCAAGTTCACGAGGAATCTCTTCATGAAGTTGCCTAATCTGTTTCTGCTTGCTGGCGCGACTGCCCTGCTGATCGCAACAGTCTGCACAGTCACAACGGTGGCTCAGGCTCCACAAGCCCCGGCCGACGAAGCCACCGCCACACCGCCCCCGCAGGCACGCCCCAACCGTGCACCCACCAACCTGCAAGTTCTGCCCAAAGATACTACCGGTCAGCAACTTCGCGAAATCATGGCGCAGTGGAATGCTGCACTCGGAGTGCAGTGCAACACCTGCCACACGGAAGACGCCAAAAATCTCGGTCCGAACGGCAAGCCCCGGCTTCTTTGCGCCGACGACACCAAACCAGAAAAGACGACCGCTCGGACGATGTACAAGTTGATAGGGAATATCAACCAATGCGTGGGTAAGATTGGCTCCACGGGCACCCAGGTTAGCTGTGGCACCTGCCATCGCGGCCATCTGACTCCCGAAGCGTTTGTTGCTCCGCCGACGGCCAACCAGCGCCCAACCCAAGCAGCGCCGCAGCCGCAGAGTTAGTCATTTGCAAGAGAATATGAGTATAGAAGGGAGCAGGCCGTGTATATAGCAAATAATTCCTGTACATCCCTCATTGGCTGCCTGAGTTTATAGCTCGGCCAATGAGGTTATAGCACTCTATTTTTGGCAACCGTTCTAGGCGGGGGCAAGAGTGGAAGTGTGTCTTCGGGCTGGTGCTTCTTTGAGTGCGGAACTCGTTTGCTCCTCGTGATGACTGTGAGCGCCACCGACCTGCCCGCCGCAACATCGAGATTATCAAGCGGCGGTGATGGATGAGCATCGTTCACGACAGAGCTTCAGGCAGGTAGAGTGCCCGGCTGAGAAGCGAGTTGAGGACCGGTCCATCCGTGCGTTCAACTTAATCCCGCTCAACCTTGCTCGACTGCACCCAATAAAGGAGTTGGTTTTTCCGCTATGCGTCTTTCACATTCGGTTCTTGTCTTGTTCCTTCTGCTTTCAGGGTTACCCTTGCTGGCGGCATCGTCCACGGTAGATGCGCCGCATCTGCGGGTTGAGTTACTGACGCCCGGAGGCAAACTCTATGACGGCGATCAGTTGAATTACGCAGGGCTTTACTTCAAGCTCGAAGCTGGCTGGCATATCTACTGGATGAATGCCGGGGATGCAGGCGATCCGCCGCGCATCCGTTGGACTCTGTCCGATGGAATCACCGCCGGAGCGATGCAGTTTCCCACGCCCAAACGTTTGCCTCTCGGTTCTTTGATGGATTACGGCTACGAGGACGAGGTTCTCTTTCCGGTCGAGTTCCATGTAGCAAACGGTCTAAAGGCTGCACCAGTTACTTTACATGCCAAGGTCGATTGGCTAGTTTGCCGGGATAGCTGCATCCCCGGCAGCGCAGAGTTGGAACTGCAGAGAAGTGTGGATGCCGGATCGCACAGAACCGCCGATGAACACGGCCCGCTCTTCCAGCGATTTTTGAATCGAATTCCCAGACCATTGCCCGGGAATGGCAAAGCTCATTTTCAGGCCACTAAGCGTGGCTTCCTTCTTGCCGTCGAGACTGGCCAGCAAGAGAGCAGTGCTGCTTTTTTTCCCTCCGATCCTGACATCATCGACAATCCCTCTCCGCAGAAAATTACGCCAACTCCCAATGGCTTGATTCTCGACCTCAAGAAAGACGCCGCTCTCTCCACCAATCCCATTCAACTGAAGGGAGTGTTGGAGCTATCCGGCGAGCGAGCATTTGAGATAACAGCGGCCCCAGGAGAGGTTGTGACTCAAGTGCCTCCACCCTCGCCGTCGTCCGTCGCGGCGATCGCGCCAGCGACTCCCTTGTCCGTGCCCTCCATAGCGCCGAAGCCTTCCCACTCCGCACCAACCGGTGCGTCATCGTTTTTCTGGGCAGTGCTTCTAAAAGCCTCCGGTCTCGCATTTCTTGGCGGGCTGCTGCTGAACCTGATGCCGTGTGTCTTTCCGGTGCTGTTTTTGAAGGGACTGGCGCTGGTCAATTCGGGCAATGAGGATAGAAATAAACTGCGCACGCATGGAATGATCTACGCTGCGGGGATACTTGTTTCTTTCTGGCTGTTGGTGGGCGCGCTACTGGCGTTGCGCGCGGCAGGTTCGACGCTGGGCTGGGGCTTTCAATTTCAGTCGCCGATCTTCTTATCGCTGATGGCCGGAGTGCTCTTCTTTCTGGGACTCTCGCTGGCTGGCCAATTTGAAATAGGCCTGACGCTGATCTCGGTGGGCGGTTCGCTGGCGGCGAAACATGGCTATACTGGCAGCTTTTTTGCTGGAGTGTTAGCCGTCATCGTCGCCACGCCCTGCACCGCGCCCTTCATGGGAGCGGCTATCGGCTATGCGCTCACTCAATCCGCTGCGGTCACCTTCGCCGTCTTCACGGCGCTCGCCGTCGGCCTTGCCGCGCCGTACGTTGCGCTCACGCTGCAATCGGCCTGGACGCGCTTCTTGCCCAAGCCCGGAGCGTGGATGGAAGTTCTGCGGCAGGCTGTCGCCGTGCCAATTTTCATCACCGTTATCTGGCTAGCGTGGGTGCTGACGAAGGGCTACGGCGCAGATATTCTCTGGGCATTGCTGGGGAGCTTCTTGTTGCTGGCGATTGCGGGTTGGTTTCTAGGCCGCTGGCCTGCCAAGCGCTGGTCCGCCGCGGTTGCCGCATTGATTTTCGTGGGTGTTGTTGCACTAGCAATCTTCGGACAAAAATTGACGAACAAGGTTGGCACCAATGTGACGCAAGGTTATGCCGCGCACGGCGCCGCTGCCCAACGCAGTGGCGGCTGGGAGTCGTGGTCCGCCGCAGCCGTAAGCCGGTATCAGGCTGAGGGTCGCCCGGTCTTCGTCGACTTCACTGCAAGCTGGTGCCTTGGCTGCCAGGTCAATGAGCGCGCCGCTCTCAATCAGCCCGATGTGCAACAGGCATTTCGAGCCGCGAATGTCGCGCTGCTCAGAGCCGACTGGACCCGCCACGACAAAGCCATCACGCAAGCTCTTTTCGCGCTGGGTCGCAGCGGTGTACCTGCCTACGCGATATACGTTCCAGGCGAAACGAACCCGCGACTTCTGCCTGAAGTGCTGACGCCGGGAATCGTGACCGATGCTGTGAGCAAGCTGCCGAAGTGAGCTTCATCTCATGCACGCTGATTGAAGGGACGAACAGAATTGGCTCGAAGCGCAAGCGTTGAGCTACACAACGGAAAGATGCAAGGTGGCGATTTCATGAGACGATCGCCACCTTGTCTGCTGTAGCTCCAGCGAATTGCAGATCGACAGGCAATTCAAATGTTGCTACAAAACCGGATCTTTTACTTGGCTGCAGGCTGAGCTGGACGAGGAGCTAGAATCGCTGTTGCATTTGGTCCGGGATACCCAACCGCCTGAGCGTAGAGCAGATGCTGATCCGCAGTCAGATTCAGAGCCTTGGAAGCGTCGTCGCCATGGATGGCATGGAACCATGCGCCCAATCCCTCCGAAGCCGCAAAGAGAAAAACGTTCTGGCCGATGAATCCGGTGTCGACACTGGAGTATTTGTCGTTCTTGACATCGGAGACATAAGCGATGGTGACGGGGGCCGAGGCCTGAGCTGGTGTACCGACTTTGGTGCGCACGTCGCCAGCCAGCACGGGCGTCAGCACATTGGCAACGGCATCGTAAATATAGACGCCATCGGTTAACAGAAGATAGAGCTGCACATCCTGCTTGTTTGCCGCTGAGGGAGCGGTGCGGCCATAGCCCGGCTTGACATTAGGCTGACGGTTGACTCCAAAGGCTGCCCAGAGGAGATTGGAAAGAACTTGTGGCGGCAGCGGCTTGTTTTCGAAGGTACGAGAGGTCTGACGCTCGTTCAATGCAGTCAGTAGCGGCTTGCCGCCGGCAATCTGCGGCTTGGGCAACTGGATGGGCTTCAGATCCTGCGCGAACAGGGAAGGCACGGCCAACAGTGCGGTCAGGGCGACCAGCACGACCGATCTCCAAATTGGAAAGTGAACTGAGAGTCGCATGATTTCTCCTTGATGAATTCGATTGGGCACACCAGCCTCCGCAGTATGCGAGTTAAGGGAAGAAAAACTTGGGATACCGTCGGAATCCTGAACTTCAAATCAGCCTGCGCACTGGCGATCTACAGGCATTCCAGAAGAAAGGTGTCTTCGCTTGTCGATGAAGTTGACCGCCGTGTTCAGGAAGGGTGCAGACCGTCTGCCCTGCTTAGTAAGCAATACAAGCGGTCGCGATTGGAGGGACTTCTACCGGAAACAACAACAGCGAATATCTATGCGGGATAATCTATGATCTCGTCTGGCAACGCATGACAGCTTCTCGGCAATGCGGTCGTTGCCGCGCTCGCCAAGCTGCATAGCTTCGTTGATCAACTTGAGTGCTTTCATGACTTCTTGCAATCCATCACTGGAGGCGAGAATCTGTTGTTGAGACTCCTGCTTTCATTTCAGTATAAGCAGGAGTCCCGCAGGAGAAAGACAGACCCATTGCAGGCATAGTCGACTCCCGTGCTTGACCGCAGAATACAGGATACGCGACCCGCACTCGCCTCACCCGATCATTTTACTCCAGAAACGGTGAAGCGGATTGAACAGCTTATCGGCGGGCTGCACGGTTCCTCTGCAACTGCTACGAAGTACCGAAGATGGCGCAATTCGATGGAAGTATTCATTTCAGATCGACGCAGCCTTACCTCCAACATCCAATTACTTCTGCAAAACTACTGTCTTGGACAAGAGTGATAGGACAATCATGATCCACGCTCATTCAACTGGCAAAGCAGCGGCGTGACTGCCCTGATCGGAGCGTGTCAACGAGTTTGAGACAGGTGGCGTGAGAGTTTAGTGTCTAATCTCTGCCTGTCGCCGGTGTTGGTATTGGAGCAGGCGGGTTGATCCAGACCGCGGTGGGCTGGGGCGGATGCTTTGGTCGAGCATGGG
>JAATFE010000122.1 GCA_015655365.1 Terriglobales bacterium | reverse complement strand
GCCCACCCCCACCGGCGCAATCTTTGTCGACTTTCTCAAGGGCAAGTTCCCCGCCTACATGGATACCGGGCTGAACCTCGTCGATGTATCCGAGGTAGCCCGCGCCCACGTCGCCGCGCTGACCAAGGGCCACTCCGGTCATCGCTACATTCTGGGCGGAGAAAACCTCACCCTCAAGCAGATTCTCGACAAGATGTCGGCCATCACCTGCATCCCTTCGCCCAGGGTCAAAATCCCCTTTGCCGTCGCTGCCACCTACGCCTTTTTCGAGGAGTGGATTACCGGCCGCATCCGTGGTCTTGAGCCCCGGGCAACTCTGGAAGAGGTCCGCATGGGCCGCAAGAAGATGTACGCCTCCAGCGCCCGCGCGCAGCAAGAGTTGGGTTTCCGCATCATGCCCATCTACCCCGCTATGCGTGCCGCCATCGAGTGGTTCCGGGCCAACGGCTACGCATGACCAGAACCGCCATCATTGCCGCCATGCCCGGCGAATTGAAGCCGCTGGTGCGCGGCTGGCAGCACGAATCCCGTAATGGCGTCGATCTCTGGCGCTGGCAATTCGACCAGGGCGAGTGGCTGGCAGCCTGTGCCGGAGCCGGCGTCGAAGCCGCTACGCGTGCCTTTGCCGAAGCCGAAAAGTCCGGCCCCATCACATCCGTCGTCTCCACCGGCTGGGCTGGGGCACTCAGCATCGATCTCGATCCCGGCCACTCCTACCGCGTCTCTGGCGTCATCGACGCCCGCACGGGGGAGCGTTTTCCAATTTCCATCATTTCCAAGGATCCTTGGCTGGTAACCAGTCCCAGGGTCGCCGGCCATGCTGAGAAGCAGCGTCTTGCCTCGAGCTATGGGGCGGGCCTTGTGGATATGGAAGCTTCCGCTGTCGCCCGCCTCGCCGACGCACGCGGAATTCCGTTCCTTTGCTGCAAAGGCATCAGCGACGGCTTATCCGACCAACTTCCTGATTTAAATAGCTTTATATCCGAAAGCGGAAAGTTCCAGATCTTGCGGTTTATCGTCTTTGTCCTTGTTCGGCCCTGGCACTGGCCCGCATTGATGCGGATGGGCGAAAATAGTAAGAAGGCCGCTCAAGCCATCGGGGAGTCTTTGCTCAATATTTTGGATGAAGAAGGACTTATCAGGAAGCGTAATGCCTATCCAAACCGCAAATCTTGAAAACGAGAAACAGGCGAACCTGCCCGCCACAATGAAGGCAGTGGTTTATCGCGGCGTCAACGACCTGCGCCTGGAAACCGTGCCGGTGCCCGCCATTGGTCCCGGCGAATTGCTGGTCAAGATCGCCGCTTGCGGCGTCTGCGGCACCGATCTGAAAAAAATTCACACCGGCTCCCACTCCGCGCCGCGCATCTTCGGCCATGAGATGGCCGGCACCATCGTCAAAATGGGCGAAGGCGTTGCAAATTTCGCCCTCGGCGACCGGGTGATGGTCTTTCACCACATTCCCTGCGGCAAGTGCTACTACTGCCGCAAAAACACGCCGGCCCAGTGCCTGCAATACAAAAAAGTGGGCGCCACTGCGGGCATGGAGCCTTCCGGCGGCGGCTTTTCGGAGTACATTCGTGTCATGGACTGGATCGTGGCCAACCGTGGCGTGGTCTGGATTCCCGATGGAGTGCCCTTTGAGCAGGCGGCCTTTATTGAGCCGGTCAACACCTGCCTCAAGGGCGTCAAGCTCCTCAATCTGGCCGCCGACGAAACGGTTCTGGTCATCGGCCAAGGCCCCATCGGCCTCTTGCTGGCCGCTCTTGCCCGCCGCACCGGCGCGCGCGTCCTCACATCCGATCTCTATCCCGAGCGCCACGCCCTCGCCGCCAAGTTCGGTCTTCACAATCCCATTGATGCCGGCAGCGAGGATGTTGTTGCCCGGACCCTCAAGGAAACCGAAGGCCGCGGCGCGGATGCCGTTATCCTGGCTGTGGGCGTCAACGCCCTGATCAAAACCGCGATGGACGCGGCCCGCCACGGTGGCAAGGTGATGCTCTTTGC
>JAATFE010000488.1 GCA_015655365.1 Terriglobales bacterium | reverse complement strand
GGCTGGAGCTTCCCACCCTTGCGACAGGAAAAATCACAAAGATGGAGCATGTGCTTGTGTACAGCGCAGGGCCGTGCAAAAAACCGCTACGACGTGAAGACTGCGGTATTCGTGGAGGAGGAAACGGAAGTCGAGGTCGAACCGGCGCGCGGGGTCATGGGACGCAGCCAGCCCGCGGAAAGCCAGGAGCGCGGAATGGAAAACTCCGACCAGCCACAGTCGAGACAGACGCGGACATCCGGCGAAGGAGTCATGGGCGGATGACTCAGGGTGCGGGGGCTGTTGCGATAGAGGCGGATTTCCGCCGGGATGATGGAAACAGAGCTTGACTGGCACTTCGGACAAACCATTGTGCACACCTCTGGACTGCAAGTCATGCAAAGCAAACCAAAAAACGCAATATCTGGAAGAAAGTCAACTGTAATTGGATTGCAGGCACTTCTTCAACAGAAAGAAGCGGGAAGAACGCAATTGATCGGCAAAATTCCCTACGAGTTTAACGATCCGTTTTGACTGTATCAACAATATTTTAATAGCGCTGACTTACTCTATCTGCGGAAAGCACCAGTCCGGCACCGATTCCAGGCGAAAGAAACACCAAGTTGCAAAGCAAATGGGGAACCCAAAGGGTCCCCATCGACGCTCTTCCCTGAGCAATTTAGGACAGTGAAGCGTTGTGCTGGCGTGCTTGCTGGAAATGCGTCAGCGGCTGGTTCCCTTGCCCCATTCGACACGCAGTCCAGTGCGGAAGTTAAAGGGCAGGCTGCGGAAACCGATGGGGGCAATCTGGCGGTTGCCGGTCAGGTTCTCTGTCTGGCCATAGATGCCCAGCCAGGACAGCAGTTTGTAGCTGCCGCCGAGGTCGAGCTTGGCGTAACCGTGGTCGAGGTTGCGGTTGGGCAAGAGCAGACTGTTGCCGTCGTTGGCGTCGGCGTAATCGAGATAGGTGGAGTCATCGCTGCGGCTGGCAAAAGCCGAAGCAAAAACCGCGGTGAACTTCTTTTCCGCATAGCTGGCGGTGAAGAAGCCCGTATGCGGCGGACGGCGGAAGGGCCGCGCACCCACGAGGGGTCCCTCCGCTCCGATGGGAATGCCGTTGTAGGTAGGCGCATATCCGCCTGTCAGCGCCGCATTGTCGCTGCTGAAGGAGCGCTGGACGACGCCATCGAGATAGGTGTAACCGCCGCGCAGAAAAATGCTGCGACCGATGCCGCCTTCGACGGTGGTTTCAACGCCCTGGGCGCGAAAGGCCTCTGTGTTCAGGGTCAAACTATAGGCGGAGTTGCTCTCAAGAAACTGCTCGAGAGGCACCTGCTCGGCAGGCGGCAGATTGGGCAAGAGATAGGGGATGAGCTTCACACCGACGTATTCGATCTGCTTGCCGAATTCATTGTGAAAGTAGCTGGCGCGAAGGACCAGGTGTTCGCTGAAGAACGCCTGCTCGATGCCTCCCTCATAGGTGCGCGCAGTGGGCGCGCCCAGTGGCGAGATGTGGAATTTCTGGATTGTCTGTTGCCCGCCGTAGGCGTCGAGGAAGGTGTAAAGCGAGTCGTCCTGATCGGTGAGCGCGGGCTCGCGAACAGCATCGCCAAAATTGAACATCAGCCGCGTGCCGCTCAGAATGCCCTTGCGCGGACGGAAGGCGTAGTACGAAAGGCCGGCCCGCGGCGAGGTTTGGGTTCCGAAGAGCGAGTAGCGTTGCAGGCTGCCGCCCAGGGTGTAATAGAACCGGTTCTTGAAGTCCCCGTGGACCGCGGCCAGATAGTCGTAGTTGGTGCGTTCCACCGGCGTGTAGTAGGTGCTGCCAGGCTCCGAACCGCGCTCGTCTTCGTAATGGAAACCGATCATCGCAGCCAAGTGGGGCGTTACGCGGTAGTCGCCCTGATAGACAACCTGATCGCGATTGGAGACAAGCTGGTAGCGGGTGGGGTACGTTCCGGCATAGTCCAACACCGCGCGCCCGGTTGCGGAGGAACCGTTGGCGCCGGTAATGGTGACCATATCGCCGAGGCTGTCGCCCTCGGCGTCGAAGAAGCCGCTCCCGCGCTGCGCCCACTTCGTGCTTTGCTCGCGCTTGCGCGACGCGCCGTAGCGCAAAGTGTTGTGAAAATCAGCCGTGGTCTGGTTGTCGATCGAGGCGCTCAGGAAGAGATCCTGATCCTTCTCGGTGGCGTCGTCGGTAATGTGATAAAAGTCCCAAGCATTGGGAACGCCGGTCGCATCCACGCCGTAGTGGAGGGTGCCGCGAATCTGGGTGGTGCCGCTGGGCTGCCAGCCAAAGTTGGCCGCCGTGGTGGCCACGTGGTACTCGTCCATGGGCAGGTCGTTGGCGGTCTGCAACCAACTGAAGGCGCCAAGGTAGTCGAGTTTGTTGTGAGCGCCGGCCACCTCGAGTTCCTCGCGCGAGGTAGCAAAGTTGCCGGCATCGCCCTGAAAGAGGAACGAGGGGAAACTGGTGGTGCCATGGGGGGTGGTCAAGCTGACCACGCCGCTGGACGCATCCGCACCATAAAGGCTGGAGTTGGGTCCGCGGTAGACTTCGGCGCTTTGGACAGCGGTGGTGGAAAGCGGTCCGAAGTCGAAACGGCCTCCGAGGTCACCCGCACTGACCCCATCGACGAGAATCTTGTTGCCGTCCGAATCGCCACCGCGGACAAAGAGCGAACTCTGCGCTCCGCGCTGGCCGCTTTGCGTAACGAAGGTGCCGGGCATGAGCCGCAAGGCGCTGACGAGGTCGTCGCGCAGGGCCAGGTCGAGCTGACCGAGCACGCTGGTGGCGGCACTGGTCTGAGGCTGCGGAGTGGGAACGCCAGTGGCGGTGACCACGATGGACTCGCGCGCCCACTGAGGCTCAAGAACCAGGTTCTGCTCGATATTGTCGAGGTGCCCGGCGTAGAAGCCCGGAGTTTCCAACTGACGGAAGCTTTTGGCCGTAACCGCGAGGAAGAATCGGCCGCTGACGCCGGTAAGGATCTGGAAGCTGCCGTCGGCGGTAGAGACGGCAGAAGCAAGGACCTGGCCGTTGCTGACGAGGACTACGGTGGCGCCGGTAACCTTGGCGCCGGAGGCGTCGGTGACCACACCGCGAATGGACGCAGCACCGCACAGCGCGGCAGAGGCGATGAGCAAGATGGCG
>JAATFE010000523.1 GCA_015655365.1 Terriglobales bacterium | reverse complement strand
CTGCCTGTGGCGTAGCAATGAGCTTTACTGCGGTGGCACGGCGGCATCTTGCGGCACGCCGATTTCCGTAGCCACCACGCAGTTGCGCCCCTTGGCTTTGGCTTGGTAGAGGGCCGTATCGGCGGTCTGGATCAACGTTTCGCAGTCGGAGGCATAGCTGCAGGCCACGCCGAAACTGGCGGTAATCGAGATGACCGTATCGCCCTGCGCAATCTGCGCCGATTCCACCGCACTCCGGAACTGCTCGGCGCGGCGGCACGCGTTGGCGAGGCCCGAGCCTGGCATGATCAGCAGAAACTCCTCGCCGCCATAGCGGCCCACCCAGTCATAGGCGCGCACCGAGCGCTGGAAGATCGCGCCGATCTCCTTCAGTACCAGGTCCCCGGCCGGATGGCCGAAGTTGTCGTTCACATTCTTGAAGTGGTCCAGATCGACCAGGATCACGCTCAGCGGGGTGCCTTCGCGGCTGGAACGGCACACTTCCTGGCGGAGACGCTCGATGATGATGCGGTGATTCCACAGGCCTGTCAGGTCGTCGTGCTCGGCATAGTGGCGCATGCGCTCACGGGCGCGCAGCAGTTCGCCTTTTTCCTGCACCAGGTCCTGGGTCCGGTGATAGACCGCAGCCTCTAGTTCCCGCTTCTGCGCCATGAGAATCCGCTCGCGCCAGCGCCAAAGGACCGCCGTCGCAAGCACCGCCAGCAGGCCTAACACCATCTGCAAAATCCGGTTTTGCCACCAACGCGGAGCGATGTGGAAAGAGATCTCCTCCATTTTTGAAACCGCGCCACTGGTAGCATCCACCGCGACAGCCTGAAACCGGTAGTTGCCCGGCGCGAGGCGGGGGTAACGCACGCTCGTCTCGTCCGTCTCCACCCACTCCGATTCCAGCCCCAGCAATCGATAGCGAATGCGGATGTGCCGCGCGTCGCGGAAACTGAGCGAGGCCATCGAGATGGTGAGGGGGCTCGCGCTCCAGCGCAGCGAGGTGCCGTTGTGGATTGCCAGATTTCCGAACGTGACTTGCGAAAAGACCGCTGGAGGCGGTGGTCCGGCCGGAATGGCTTGAGGGTTCAGCAGGTGCGAAAGGCCGCCGGAGGTACCGATCCACATGCTACCGTCTTTGTCCTCGTTCAGCGCATAGCTGTCGGTATCGTTCCAACTCAGGCCGTCGTCCTGAGTGAAATTGCGCCAAGTGTGCCCGTCGAAGACCGAAACTCCGGCGTCCTGACCAGCCCACAGCCAGCCGCGACGATCCACAGCCAGCGAGACCACCTCTTCCGAAAGCAGGTGTTGGCGGGCGATATGCTTCGACTCCACTACCCGGTCGCCCACGATGCGCAGCCGCATCAAGCCGGAGAACGACCCCGCGGCCCACAGGTTTCCTTGCCG
>JAATFE010000235.1 GCA_015655365.1 Terriglobales bacterium | reverse complement strand
CAGCACATGTGGGCGCGGGGCTACTTTTGCGCGACGGTGGGCGTAGTGGACGAGAAAACGATCATGGAGTACATCGAGAACCAGAAGTGGGATGAGGACGCGGAGAGCTTCAAGATAACGGAGCCCACCAAGCCTTAAGCCGGCTTGAGCCGGGAGCCCTTCAGGCGGCTTCTAGCCGCAACTGCGACTTTCAGTCGCAATACAACCTACCGGCTTGAGCCGGTAGTGGTTGAGATGGATAAGGGTACCGGGTGCTTTAATCCAATGTTACGTCAAAACCGTCGATATGGGCGGAAAATGGGCAATCTTCCCGGCTTTTTGTTTGGATAAAAGGCAATAGAAGGAAGCCGTGGTTCAGCACGTCCCGCTCACAGCCCGGACTCCAGTGTGTGCGTGGCGCGGTCCAAAGCCTGGGCGAGCACGCCCAACTGCTGTGCGGCACGGTTCGCATCCTTGCTGTCGATGGCCTCGTTGACGCCGGGAATAGCCACGGCCGCATAGCCGGTAACCTCGCCCGGAGCGAAGATGGTGTGCCGGTACCAGGGGCGATTGGGCAGGCCCGCCTCGGAGAGAAGCGCGGTCTCGGTTCGGCGCAGGGCCAGGTTCAGCTTGGTCAAATCCCCCGCGGGTGCGGTTTGCAGGCGATGCGCCCGCTCCGCCGCGGCCAAAAAACGCTCGGCAGCGGCTTGCGTGGGGCCAAAATCCAGCGATCCGAAATCTGCTTCCAGGGCTGAGCGCCTGGCCGAATCGATATAGTTCTCGATCTGGCGGGCATAGGTCACATAGTCGTAGGGCAGCACGTCGGCGTCGGCCATGCGCAGGGCCTCCAGCCCGAAGACCCGCGCCATCTGCTGCAAGTAGAGAAAATGCGGATCGGCGTTCTGCGTGAACCAGGCGTAGTTGTCGAAGGCCGAGTGATAGACGCCGTAAGGCCCATCCGAACCGATGTCGGTCGAGGGCACCCCCGCATGTTGCAGGAAGGGCGTGAAGTCGGAGCCGGAGCCGAGGTCGCCCACATGGGTTTCGTCTCCGGCGGCGGGCGGCGTGTGCGTGGCGTTGTGTTCCCCGTGGTTGGGCTGGGAGTTTTGCCATTGCCGATAGACCGAGCTGCCCAGCGGGCTGGGAACAGCGGCCGTGAGTTCGCGGATAAACTGCTTGAGCGAGGGCACGGCGGCAGCGGAGAAATCCGGCCCCGAGACGGCCACGTCCATGTTGAAATAAGCCACTGCCCGGCCCAGAGTTCCGGCGTGCTGCTCCACCCACTCCGTCGAGCCCATCAGGCCCTCTTCTTCGGCGTCCCAACTCGCGAAGACCATGGTCCGCCTGGGATGCCAGCCCTGCTTGAGCAGCGCTCCGACGCCGTGTACCGACTCCAGCATGGCGGCGGTTCCGCTCGAGGGGTCCACAGCGCCATAGACCCAGGCGTCTCGGTGGTTGCCGGCGATCACCCACTCGTCGGGAAGCTCCGTTCCCTTGATTCTCCCGATCACATCCCAGATAATGCGCCGCTGGTAGTCCTGCTGCGAAACCACGTGGGCTCGCACGCCGGTGGGTCCCATGTGGTAGCGGAAGGGGAGTGCGCCCTGCCAGCCCTGTGGCACGCTCGGACCTTTCAGGTTCCTCAGGATTGGCTCGGCGTCGTGATAGCTGATGGGGATGGCGGGGATGAGCGGCTGGTTGCCGGAAGCGTCGGCCGGAACGCGCTTCGAGTTGGGCAGGTCCATGGTTGAAGCCACGCCGGGCGTCTCCGGGTCGCCGGGATACTTGAAGAGGTATTGCACCGAACCGCGCTGCACGGCCGACTCCGGCCGCCAGGGACCAGTGGGATACACGTCGCCACGGAAATAGCCGTCGTCCTGCGGGTCGGAGTAGATCAGCACGGCGGCGGCCCCGCGCTGCTCGGCCAGGTAAACCTTGACGCCGCGAAAGTTGGAGCCGTAGCGGCAGAGCACGATTTTGCCGTGCAGGTCGATATGCTTGGCGGCCAGCAGCTCGAAGTCCTCACGCCGGCCGTAGTTGGCATAAACCACTTGGCCGGTGACGTTGCCCGAGCCGGAGGAGCCGTTGAAGGGCATCACCACGTTGGGATTGTCCTGGTAGGGGTCGCCTTGAACGTGTTCGCGCGCCGGGCCGGTCATCAGCCGTTTGCCGGCTTCGTCAGAGGCCTCCACGCGCACCACCCTGGGCTGGTTCAGCAGCACCCGGTAGCGCACAATGGCGGTTTCCAGGCCGGCCTCGCGAAATTTCTGCGCCACAAATTCGGCGGTCTTCAGGTCCTGCGGCGTCGCCGCCAGGTGGGGCTCGGCGGTCAGTGTCTTCAGGTGCTGACCGGCCAGCTTGGCGCTGGGCACGGCCAAAAACTTCTCCTCGATGCGGGCTTGCTTGGCGAAGTCGGCATAGCCGAAGACCGGCGCCGTCGGCTGGGGCATCGATTGAGCTGCAAACGGGACGGGAACCAGCGCTAGAAAAACAAAGGCCAGCGGCTTGCGCGCGATCATGGACAGGACCCTTTTCGAAGAAATAGCAATGAAATTCGCTGCCATGCAAACAGCGAGCGGTGTCGGCATGGCTCCGCAGTAAAGCCAAAGCTTACACTAGAATCCAGGGGGAACCAGTTCTGAGGGCGTCAAACGATGTAGACGATGAACCCTTGGGACCTGACCGCGAAGAGATCGCGGCCGTATCCCAGGCGTTGGCCGACGCGGAGGCCGACCGGATGCCCCAGGTGGTGCGCGCCCTGCGCAACCCCAACTTCCGCCTCTTCTGGAGCGGCAACTTCCTTTCCAACATCGGCACCTGGATGCAGAACGTGGCCCAGGGCTGGCTGGTGCTCACCCTGACCTCGAACTCGGCCTTCTGGTTGGGCGTGGTGGGCTTTGCCGGCTCCATTCCCTTTCTCTGCTTCTCGCTCTTCGGCGGCGTAGTTGCCGACCGGGTCGACAAGCGCAAGCTGCTCCTGTTCACGCAGTCCGCCATGATGATCCTGGCCTTTTTGCTTGCCGCTCTGGCCTATTTCAACGTCATCACCGTGTGGGAAGTGGCGCTGATCGCCTTCCTCAACGGCACCGCCATGTCGTTGAACGCGCCCAGTTACCAGGCGCTGGTGCCGCAACTGGTGCAGCGCGAAGACCTCACCAACGCCATCGCCCTCAACGCCGCGCAATACAACATGTCGCGCATTCTGGGCCCCACGCTGGGCGGTTATGCCATGGCTCTGCTGGGCGTGGCGGGCAACTTCTTTTTGAACGGCCTCAGCTTTCTGGCGGTGCTGTTTGCGCTTACCCGCATCCGCTATCCCGAGCAGAAACCGGCGCGCCGCGAGAGCATGTGGGCCAGCTTGCGCGGCGGTTTCAACTATGTGCGCAGCCGTCCGCAAATGTTCGTGCTGGTGGGCATGATCGCCGTTTCCAGCCTGCTGACCATGCCCTTTCTTACCTTCATTCCCTACTTTGCGCGCGTGCAACTGGGCACCAACGCCAGCGGCATGGGCTGGCTCTTCGGCGCGTCCGGCGCGGGAGCGGTGCTGGCCGCCATCACCGTGGCTTCGCTGGGAAATGTCCGCCACCGCGGCTGGGTGATCGCCTGTGCCGGCATGGGCGTGATGGCCATCGTGGTGATCTTCTGCTACACCTACATCTTCGCCCTGTCGGTCTTCCTGATGCTCTTCGAGGGCTACGGCATGATCCTGACCATCTCCTCGGTCAACGTAGCCATGCAGCATTTGTCCAGCGACGAGATGCGCGGCCGCGTGATGAGCATCTACGGAACCTGCTTCCTGGGCCTGCCCCCGCTGGGCGCTCTGCTGGCCGGCGAGCTTTCGCGCCACATCCCCACATCCCACGCCCTGGCGCTGATGTCCGGTGTAGCCCTGCTGACGTTCCTCGGCTTCCTCATCTTCTCGAAGGCCCTCCGCGAACTGGACTAAGAGCCGTGGAGTTAGCCGGGTTAGCGGAGTTAGCAAGTCATCGGGGTGCCCCACCTTCGGCGCAGCTTCATCGCGCCTAAGGTGGGATATCTATAACTCCAGTTCTTTATAAACTCCAGTTCTTTATTGTCCTTTACAGTTTTCCCTTACCGCTCCACAAATTCCCGTACACATCCCCAACCCCTGTCATCCTGAGCGAGCGCAGCGAGTCGAAAGCCTGCCCTGAGCGAAGCCGAAGGGGATCTGTTTTTTGTCTCTCTCTTTCGCAACGGTGGGAAATCAAAATGTCACACGGGCGGTTGCCCAGCCACCTACGCCACCGGCTGCGCACAGTGCGCGCAGCGCTTGGCGGCCAGCGGAATCTCGCTCAAACACTCCGGGCAGGTCTTTGTGGAAGGCGCAGCTTCCGGCTCGGGCTTCTTCAGCCGGGCCACCAGGTGGTTCAAAGGCAGCACAATGGCGAAATAGACCACGCTGGCAATGATGAGAAACGAGACCGCGGCATTGAGAAAGTTGCCGACTTTGATGTGCCCGCTGCCAATGTTCAGAACCACGCTGCTGAAGTCCGGCTTGCCCACGGTGGCCGCAATCAGCGGGTTCAGCACGTCGCTCACCAGTGAAGTGACAATGCCGTTGAAGGCCGCGCCCAGAATCACAGCGACCGCCAGGTCCACCACATTTCCACGCAGAATGAAATCCCGAAATCCCTTCAGCATAACTTCCTCCGGAACCTGCTCGCCTCATCCTACACGGCATCTTGGGCAGAGAAAAAGACGAAACCGCAGAGGAAACCTCCGAATAAGTCGCCGATTTGAAAGGGCACGACTTTAGTCGTGCCGTAAGTGCCGCAAAATCAACGCGGGCTTCAGCTCCCGAGGAACGCCTTTGATCGGATTCGTATTGAATCATCCCTTTTTCGCAGCTCCCATACCTCAGAGGAGCGTGTTTCGGAAGTCTGACATTTGATCGAAGATTTCCCAGCTCTACAAATAGAGCCAGAGAAACAACACCATGGCCAAAATCATGAGTTCGGAGTAGAGCAGGATGAGGACGCCGGCGTAGTAGAGGTTCCGCCTATGGCCCAGGCAGCGGGCGGTATCGAGCATTCCCAGAAAGACCACCGGCGCCAGAACCACCTGACAGCGCGAGCCGTGCAGCGCATCGGCATGGGGAAAGCCGGCCGCAAGCAAACTGGCGGCGAAAGCCGCAAGCGCCAGCAGTACGCCGCGAACCAGCGATCGCTGGCGAAGCCGGAAGAGGGAGAGCGCCATTCCCACAATGTACAGCGCGAACCGGGATGAAGAGGCTTCGGTTCGGTGGCAAAACAACGCGTTGGCAAAGATTGCTAACAGTGGTACGATTCCTACAAGTTCCGGACGACGGGAGGAACTCATGCCGACACGCAACGTGAACCTGACCCAGGAGCTCGACAGCTTCGTTTTGGCCCGAGTTGAGAGCGGGCGTTTTGAAAACGCCAGCGAAGTGGTGCGCGCTGCGCTGCGGATTTTGGAACGGGATGAGCGGCTCTACGAAGCGAAGCTTGAAGCCTTGCGCGCGGCTGTCGACGAGGGAGACGCAAGCGGCATAGCCGAGGGCGATGTCTTCGCGCAGGTTCGCGAGGCGCTCAATCTGGCAGCGAATCCAAGCTAGCCATGGCCGTCGTTCGGTTTTCCCAAAGGGCCAGGGCGGACTTGTTGAGCATTGGCGTCTACACGATCGAAACCTGGGGTCCGGCTCAGGCAGAGCGCTACCTGGACAGCCTTGAGCAGTGCGCCAAGATGCTGGTCGGCAATCCTTTGCTTGGCCGGCCCTGCGACTGGATTCGCCCCGGTCTGTACCGCTTTGAAAAGGGGCGGCATGTGCTGCTCTATCGGCGGGATGCGGACGGGATTCTGGTGTCGCGCATCCTGCACCAAAGCATGTTGCCGGAGGAGCAGCCCTTCGAAGACGATTCCCCCGGCCCCCAATAGAAGCTACTTTGCGGTCTTTTCTATTGCCTTCAACGCCTCGTCGTAAGGCGCGCGCAGCACGCCGCGCTCGGTGATGATCGCGGTCACGTATTTGGCGGGAGTCACGTCGAAAGCGGGGTTGCAAATGCCCACGCCGTTGGGGGTGAGCTGCTTGCCGCCGTGGTGGGTCACTTCCACATGCGGCCGTTCTTCGATGGGAATGCCTTCGCCGGTAGCCGTGGCTAGGTCGATGGTGGACCAGGGAGCGGCTACATAGAACGGAATGCCGTGCTCGTGGGCCAGGATGGCGACGTTGTAGGTGCCGATCTTGTTGGCCACGTCGCCGTTGGCGGCGATGCGGTCCGCACCCACTACCACGGCCTGGATGCGCCCGGCGCGCATGATGCTGGCGGCCATGTTGTCGCAAATCACGGTGGTGGGAATGTGGTCGGCCATCAGTTCCCACGCGGTGAGCCGTGCGCCCTGCAAAAAGGGCCGGGTCTCGTCGGCAAAAACCTGAATCTGCTTGCCCTGCTCCACGGCGGAGCGGATCACGCCCAGCGCGGTTCCGTAGCCGCAGGTGGCCAGTGCGCCGGCGTTGCAGTGGGTGAGCACGCCACCTGCCTGCGGCAGCAGAGCGCCGCCAAAAGCGCCCATCGCCTTGCAGGCGGCAATGTCTTCCGCATACATGGCGTGGGCCTCGGCCAGAATTCTGTCCTTGATCTGGTCGAGGGTTGCTCCGGAGTCGAGCAGGTTGGCAAACAGCCCCTTCATGCGGTCGATGGCCCAGAACAAATTGACGGCTGTGGGCCGGGTGCCTGCCAGGCGGGCGCAGATGCGCTCGAACTCGGGCGCGAACTCCTCGGCCGTTTTGGCGGTGGTGCCGCGCACGCCCAGGGCAACGCCATAGGCGGCGGAAACGCCAATGGCCGGCGCGCCGCGCACAACCATGGTGACAATTACGTCGGCCACCTGCTCATAGGTGGAAGCGAGTACGTAGCTCTCTTCGAGAGGGAGCTTGGTTTGATCGATAAAACGTACGCCGTCGGGGGTCCATGCCAAGGTAGGAATCATGCAAAACCAGTTTAAACTGCCAGAGAGGCAAGGGTGTTCGGGGCGTCTATGAAAACCTTTTCATTTTTCCCTGGACTTGCCCCCGCCTCCATGCGTACAGTGGTTTCGGCTCTCTGCTGCGCAGTTTCCCTGTTCCTCCCTTTTCGCCGCCGCCCTGCCTTGCCCGCCGGACCGCGCGCAATCGACGATCATGGGCGCGCTGCGAAGATCAATCGTTTTTCGAAGGAAGCGGGGAAAAGGCACTTATGGCAACGCGATCCACACCACCGGCGGCGTCCAGCGCGCCCAGCTACATCGTTCCGTTCATCACGGTCACCGTTCTGTTCGGCATCTTCGGGTT
>JAATFE010000343.1 GCA_015655365.1 Terriglobales bacterium | reverse complement strand
TTCCCTATTCCCTGCCTTTACCCTTCCGACAGGATGCTCGGCTCCTGCATGGCGCGCGAGCGCACGATGCGATCGATGGTGTAGGGCGTGGGATGCTGGCTGGTGTAGTAGTGGCGCACCGAGAGCTCGCCCAACAAACCGACGGCGAGCAACTGGATGCCGGCAATGATCAGGACGCCGCCAATCACGAATAGCGGCCCGTGCTGGTCCATCACGTTCTGGTGCGGGTGCAGAGCCTTCATTCCCAGCAGGAATGCCGAGATGACGCTGCCAGCCATGATGCCCAGGGCTCCGAAGCCGCCAAAAAAATGCAGCGGGCGGCTCATGTACTTGATGAGGAAGCGAATGGTCATCAGATCGAAGAAGACGCGGAAGGTGCGCCCAATGCCGTAGTGGCTCTTGCCGCGCTCGCGGTTCACGTTCTTGATGGGAATTTCGCAGATCGTCGCACCATACCACGCGGCCAGCGCGGGGATGAAGCGGTGCATCTCGCCGTAGAGCGGAATGTTGTGGATGACCTCGCGGCGATAGGCCTTGAAGGTGGTGCCAAAGTCGTGAATATCCACGCCGGAGAGCTTGGCCATGAGCCAGTTGGCGCAACGCGAGGGAATGCGGCGCATCACGAAGTTGTCGATGCGCTCCTTGCGCCAGCCGGAGACCACGTCGTAGCCTTCGTCGAGCTTGGCAAGAAAATTGGGGATATCGTTGGGATCGTGCTGCAGATCGCCGTCCATGGCCAGGATGAACTCGCCCGTGGCATTGTCGAAACCCGCCGCCAGGGCCGGAGTCTGGCCAAAATTGCGGCGCAGCTTGATCACCAGCACGCGGCTGTCCACGGCGGCAATCTCTTCCATCAGCTTATAGGTGCGGTCGTTGGAACCATCGTCCACCAGCACCAGCTCGAAACTTTCGCCCACCTGTTCCATAACCTGCTTCAGGCGCGCATATAAGACCGTGACATTTTCCTCTTCGTTGTGAAAAGGGACAACAATTGAATACTTCGGCATGGTAATAGTATAGACGCCAAATGGTTAGGAGCGGCTACATCCTGGTTGCGCGATGGGTCGCCGCGTTTGGCGGGAGGCGACGAACCAGAGCGTGTTCAAGCGAAACCTCTAGCGGTCCAGTTCGTCGAGCATGGCCTGCATCTCGCTGAGAGCGTGCTGGTTGCCGCTGCGAGCGGCAGAGCCGATGCCGGCTTTCAGGCGCTCCACAGCCTCCGCAGTGCGGCCCGCCGCGGCCAGCGTTTGCGCGGCCATAAAGTAGCCGGCGGTGTAGTCCGGATCGTTGGCCAGCAGCGTGTCAAACTCGGCCAGCGCCTCCGCCGTTTCGCCGCTTTTGGCCAATTCCATGGCAATGCCGTAACGGGCAAAGCTGTTCTTTGGGTCTAACTCGAGAATTTCCCTGAGTCCCGCAATCTTGTCCATCTTGCTCATTTGGTGCCGGGGTCGGCCCGGGAGATTTGCGTAATTGGCAGGGATTGCCGAAACTGGAACTGCGCGCCTCGGAAACTCCGCCACCGCTGGTTCCATTGTAGCCGGGGTCGGGCGAGTTCCAGCGGCGCCAAAAGCGAACAGACGATCGGAGTAGACACCGCATGAGTTCCACAGAGACCAGCCTCGCAGCACGCACCGTAGCCAGCACGCAGTCGGAGATGACAGAGATCATCATGCCCAACGACACCAACACCCTGGGCAACCTGCTGGGCGGACGGCTGATGCACTTCATCGATCTGACCGGCGCCCTGGCCGCCTACCGGCATACTCACACCAACATCGTCACGGCCTCCATGGACCACATCGACTTCATCCAGCCGATCCACGTGGGCGATCTGCTCATTCTCAAGTCCAGCGTCAACCGGGCGTTCACAACGTCTCTGGAAGTGGGCGTCAAGGTATGGGTAGAGAACACGCAGACCGGGCAATCGCACCATGCGGCCAGCGCCTACCTGGTTTTTGTGGCCATCGACCGGGAGGGCCGGCGTCTGAAAGTTCCTGGCCTGCTGCCGGAGACGCCCGACGAGCAGCGCCGCTATGCGGATGCGCTGCTGCGCCGCCAGCATCGCGAGGCCGAGGCCGTTCGCCGCAGGCAGGAGCGGCACGCCGCCGCGCAGTAAGAGAACCGCACAGAGTTCATCAACAGCGTTTCAAAAGGAGCAAACAGACACTATGGCCCATTCTTCAGCCATGCCTTCGCCCGTAGCTTTGCCGGGCATCTCGAAAATTGTCGCCGTCGGTTCCGGCAAGGGCGGAGTAGGCAAAACCACCGTCGCCGTCAACCTGGCCATCGCGCTCGCCAAACTCGGTCAGCGGGTGGGCCTGATCGACGCCGACATTTACGGTCCGAACGTGCCGCTGATGATGGGCTCAAGCCAGCAGCCCGCGGTGGGTCCGGACAGCCGTATCGTGCCCAACGACACCCACGGCGTAAAGACCATCTCCATCGGCTACATCTCGCCCAGCGACAAGCCGCTGGTGATGCGCGGACCAATGCTGCACCAGATCATCCGCCAGTTTCTGCAACAGGTGGAGTGGGGCGAACTGGACTACCTGATTGTCGACCTGCCTCCGGGCACCGGCGACGTGGTGATCTCGCTGGTGCAGACCGTGCCGTTGACCGGCGCGGTGGTGGTTTCCACGCCCAGCGACGTGAGCTTGCAGGACGCGCGCAAGGCGCTGGAGATGTTTGCCCAGGTGAACGTCGAGGTGCTGGGCATCGTGGAGAACATGAGCCACTTTACCTGCCCGCATTGCCACCAGGAGATCGACATCTTCTCCAGGGGCGGAGCGGAACGGACCGCCAAGCAGTTCAACGTTCCCTTCCTGGGATCGATCGAGCTGGTACCGGCCATTCGCGAAGGCGGCGACCGCGGGCTGCCGGTAGCGCTGGCCGGCCCCAAGAGCCCGCAGGCGGCAGAGTTCTATGCTGTGGCAGAAAAATTGATGGAGCGCGCCCAGGCCGCGGCCGAAGCAGCCACGGACGTGATCGAAATCAGCTAGGTCATTGGCCAATTGATTTTGTACCTTGGGTTCGTGCTATCCCAGGTCTCAGAAGCGAGACC
>JAATFE010000135.1 GCA_015655365.1 Terriglobales bacterium | reverse complement strand
GTTGCGGCTAGTCTATCGCTATAACTCGATTCCCATCGGCCCCATTTCGAGCATGCAGGTGCGCATCAACAACGCCTTCCTGGGCTCGGTTCCGCTGGTTCCTGGCCAGGAAGCCTCGCGCCGGATGCAGACCGATGTGCCTGTGCCGGTGGTCAACCTGCGCCCGTTCTCCAACTCGCTGTCGTTCGACTTCACCTTCCAGTTACTCAAAAAGGGCGGCTGCCAGGACACGACCCCCATCAACATGCAAGCCGCCATCCTGCGCGATACCTACTTGGACCTGCGCGGCTATCCCCATTACGCGCCTCTGCCCAATCTTGAGACCTTTGCCAACGCCGGCTTCCCGTTCACGCGTCTGGCCGACCTGAGCGAGACCACCGTGGTGCTGCCCGCCACGCCCACCGAGGAGGAGATCGAAGCCTTTGTTACGCTGACCGGTCATTTCGGCCGTCAGACAGGCTTCCCGGTGTTGCGGGTTGCCGTGGCCGGACCCGATGCCGTGCAGCAAGGTGCCAAGGCGGACTTCCTTATCATCGGCACGGGCGACGACCAGCCCGGCTTCGACAAGCTGAACAACAACTTGCCCGTCGCCCTACGCAGCGGCCAGATCCAGGTGCACGACACCCAGGGTTTCTTTGCCCCGCTCCATCATGCCTGGTGGAAGTTGCGTTCCGACGAACACAGCGAGTCCGGCGACCTCACGGCTGGCGGTTCTCCCGATGCGGTTATCGAGGGGATTCATTCGCCGCTCGATCCCGGCGGCAGCCGCAGCGTCGTCGCCATTCACTTCCGCGACGCCAGCACCTTTGAACCCTTCATGGCGACCTTTTTGAAGGTGCAGCAGGCGAGCGACATCTCCGGCTCGGTTTCGGTTCTTCATGGCACCCAGTTCCAGTCCTTCCGCATCGGCTCCGAGGTCTATCATGTGGGTGTGTTGCCGTGGTGGACGCGGCTGACGCTGTGGTTTATGGAAGTGCCGTGGCTGGCCGCGGTTGTGGTTATCCTGCTGGCCTTCCTGCTGGCCATTTGGACAAGGCAGTGGTTGCGCCAAAAAGCCAGGGCGCGCCTGAAGATGCTCGACGATTAGGGCCTTCTCTTAGCCTGTGCAACCTCGCGGACCGGGGAGCTCTTTCTTGAGGAAGAAGCCCCTCGGTCCTCATGGTTTCTTCCACGTTTTCCGAAGATGCTCGGCATCCGTCGGAAAGCCGTTTTTTCGCCGTGCTGGAGAAGGACTACTATGGGTATCTCGCTATCCAGACTTGGGAAGCCTCTGCTGGTGGTTGTATCTTTGCTGATGATCTCGACCGCCGGCGGCTGCAAGCAGGGCCCATGGACACTCTGGAACTCCTATTCCGCGCGCTTCATCGACAACCAGGGAAGGGTAATCGACCCCCAGGGGGATGGCCGCACTACCTCCGAAGGGCAGGCCTATGCACTGTTCTTCGCCCTTGCCGGCAACGATCGCGCCACCTTTGACCGCTTGCTTGCCTGGACCCAGGCCAACCTGGCCAATGGCGATCTGCAAACCCACCTGCCGGCCTGGCTGTGGGGAAAGAACAGGGACGGCCAATGGAAGACCATCGATCCTAACCCGGCCTCCGATGCCGATGTGTGGATGGCCTATACGCTGATCGAAGCGGGCCGGCTCTGGCAGCACCCCACGTATACGAACCTGGGCCGCCGGATGATGGCTCAGATTGCCCAGCGCGAAGTCGCCAACCTTCCCGGTTTCGGCCTCATGCTCATGCCCGGGCCCATCGGCTTTCAGCATGGCCGCGCCTGGACCGTGAATCCAAGCTACATGCCTCCGTTTATCTTTGAACGACTGGCTGCCGTGGACCGCGCCGGTCCCTGGGGAGCGATCGCCAGCAGCATCCCACGCCTCCTGCAACAAAGTTCCCGCCATGGTTTCGCCATGGATTGGGTCGACTATATTCCCGGCGACGGCTTCTATCCGGCCCAGTCGCATCCGGGTAAAGACGCCCCGGCGCCTGGGGGCAGCTATGACGCGATTCGCGTTTACCTGTGGGCCGGCATGCTCGATGGCAGCGGAAAAACTCGCGCCGAGATGGTGAATGCCATCTCGGGCATGGGCGCATACCTTGGCAATCATGGTGCCCCCCCTGAAAAGGTCAGCGATCAGGGCATTCCTTTAGGGCAAGATGGACCAGTAGGGTTTTCGGCTGCCGTTCTGCCTTATTTGAGAGCGTTCCCAAACCTTGAGAAGGCTGGTTCGCAGCAGATGATTCGCATGAGCGCCCAGAGGGATCCGGCCTCGGGATTGTACGGGAAAGACTTCACGTATTACGATCAGAACCTCTCCCTCTTCGCAACCGGCTATCTCGATGGTAGATTTAGGTTTGGTTCGAGTGGGGAACTGAAAGTGGAATGGACACACTGATGAGGGTAGGCGGCGGAGCTTGGAGAAAGACTTGGGTCGTCGTGGGCTGCTTGGTGCTCGCGCTCCAGATGGGCCTTGCTCAAAAAAAGCCGGTTACCGCTTCGCCCGACGAGACACGCAAGATTTTGGTCGAGAAGGCCCGCGCCTTGGAGTCGCGCGGCCGGCCCGACATGGCCATTCAGCTTTGGCAGCAGATTCTCCTCTCCGATCCTAAAAATGCGGATGCCTTGGCCGGAATGGCCAGGGATTACAAGATGACCGGTTCCTCCGACAAGGCCAGCGAGGTTTTGGAACGCCTGAGGAAGGTCAATCCCAACGATCCGAACATCGGCAAGATTGCCGGAATGACCAGTACACGTGCGCAGAACGACAGCCTTCGCCAGGCAGGCGAGTTAGCCCGCAAGGGCAAAGCGGAAGACGCCATGCGCATCTATCGCGAGTTATATGGCGATCGCCCGCCCGATGGAGACATAGCGCTTGCCTACTACCAGACTCTCTATGCCACGCCTACCGGCAAGGACACGGCCATTGCGGCCATGCGCGCCCTCGGGCAGCGCAATCCTGGCGACACGCGCTTTGCCGTCGAATTGGGCGTCATGCTCACCTACGATCCCAAGACCCGCCCCGAGGGCATTCGCATCCTTGAGGCCCATCCCAAGGACTCCAATGCCCAGACCGCCCTGCGTCAGGCGCTTATCTGGGACGCCGCCAATCCCAAATCGGCTGCGGAGTTGCGCCAATACCTCAAGGCCCATCCGCAAGACACCGAGATCTCCGGCCACTTGAAAGAGGACGAGTCCAAGCTGGCCCAGATGAACTCGGGCATCGCGCGCACCGCTGACGAGCGCGCCGCCTTTGCGGCCCTCAATGCGCACCGGCTCCAAGAGGCCCAGACGCGCTTCACCGCCATTCTTGAGAGGGAGCCGGAGAATGCTCGGGTGCAAGCGGGCATGGGCTTCCTCCGCATGCAGGAGAGCAACTTCGGCGGCGCTATCAGCTACCTGACCCAGGCGGAAGAGAACGGCTACAAAGTCAAGGCTGTCGAAGACGCGCTGGCTACTTCGCGTTTCTGGTATGTCATGGGCGAGGCTTCGCAGGCCTTCGACGAAAATCAGCTCGATGTGGCCGCCGCCAAGTACCAGGCCGCCTTGGCCATGCGTCCGCGTAGTCCCGAAGCCCTGAATGGGATGGCTGGCCTGCTGGTCAAGTCGCAGCAGTATGCGCCCGCCGCGGGAGTCTACGAGCAGTTGATCAAGGCGCAGCCGGGCAGCGCCGGCGCATGGCGCGGCCTCTTCCTGGCCTATGCGCGCGACGGCCAAAATCAGAAGGCGCTCGCTGTTTCCTCCCGCTTCCCGGCGCAGGTCAAGGCTGCTATGGCCAAGGACCCCGAATACCTGCTCACCCTGGCCACCATCTATCGCGCCGAGAACCGCACCGCTGATGCTCAGCGGGTTTTGGCCCAGGCCCTGTCTCTGCCGTTCCCCGAGGACGGCGCCAATCTCAAAGAGGGCACCCGCCTGCAATATGCCGGCATCCTCATGGAGGCCAAGCGCTTCGATCAGGCTGCGGACCTCTACACCCAGATCCTCAACGACGACGCAAGCAACTTGGCTGCGTGGATGGGCTTGGTGAGCGCCCACCACGAACTGAACAAGGACACCCTCGCCATCTCCGACGTGGAGAAGATGCCTCCTGCTACTTATGAGGCAGCGCTCTCCGACTCCGGCTTTCTATCGATGCTCGGCGCCATCTACCAGCAGGCCAACCAGTTCGACGTAGCCCAGGGATTGCTGGAGCGCTCGGCCAAGCTGCAAATCGCGGCCGGTGGCCAGCCCAGCATGGCCCTTCAATTACAGTTGGCGGCCATTTATCTACAGCGCAACAACACCGCGCAGGCCTACGCCATCTACCACGAAACCCTCACGGCGCACCCGGACAGTGCCGAGGCCTGGAAGGGCCTGATCTCAACCCTGCAGGTCACCAATCGCAACACCGAGGCCCTCTCCGAGATCGCCCTCATCCCACAGCAGGTGCGCCGCCAACTCGAAAACGACATCGAATTCGTGCAGGGCGAGGCCAGTTTGTATGCGGCCAGCGGCGACACGGCGCGTGCGGTCGAGTACATGAACCGCGTGCAGGCCCACTACAACCAGCTCAAGACCCAGCCCCCGACCAGCGTTGAAATCCAGAACGCGTGGCTGCTGTTTAACACCAAAAACGATCGCGCCCTCTATCCGGCCCTGATGCGTCTGGGCAGCCGTCAGGATATGACCGCGACCCAGCGCGAGGCCGTGCAGACCATTTGGGCAAGCTGGAGCGTGCGCCGTGCCTCGACGGCCATGGACAACGGCAACCTGCAACGCGCAGTCGATATTCTGGATGCCGCATCCCAGGCCTTTCCGGACAACATGAGCGTGCGCAAGGCGGTGGCTGGCGGATATGTCAAGGCCGGTCGCGCCAAAGAGTCGCTGGCGCTTTACAAGTCCATTCCCATGCAGGATGCAACCGCGGGAGACTTCCAGGGAGCCGTAGGAGCGGCCTTGTCGGCCAATGACAAGGCGCAGGCCGAGGTCTGGCTGCGTCAGGCGCTCGAGCGCTTCCCGCGCGACCCCGGCATCCTCGCGATGGCCGCCCGTTACGAGCAGGCCCGCGGCGACAATCAGCGGGCCTCCGACTATTGGCGCGCCTCGCTTGCCGCCATGCCTCAAACTTCTCCCGCAGACCGGCTGGCCCATACCCTCGTTTATCCCGATCAGGACACCAAGGCACGCCACGCCGTCACCGCCGCCGACCTTCAGCGCCTGCTCGATCCGAATTACGAGCCGTTCTCCAAGACCACCAAGATTGCCGCCCTGCCTGCCTATGGAGCCGATCCCTACAACGGTGGCGCTCCCGTGATTCTGAATCAGCCGCGCCAACCTGCGCCACAGCAGAACCAGTGGAACAATCCTGCTCCTGCTGCCGAGGCTCCGTATACCTACACTCCGCCTCCCGGTGCGAGCGGCCCCATGGCCCAGACGCCTGACACACCTCTCTATAGCGAGCGGAGCACCACCCAGGCTGCGGCCCAGGATCAACTTGCGAATCGGCCCGTGGGCAAAGCGTCTAAATCCAAGAAATCGGCCAGGCAGCCCAGTTATATGGGCCAAATGTACCTGCCGCCGGCACAGAAAAGCGTCAATTCTCCCGCGGTTTCTTCTTCCACGAGTTTGC
>JAATFE010000007.1 GCA_015655365.1 Terriglobales bacterium | reverse complement strand
TTGAATTCGCGGATGAGGCGCTTGCAGGCAAAGATGCTGCGGGGCAGATCGAAAAGGGTATGCAGGCGGGTGAGCAGCGAAACGTTCTTGAGCTGCCCCACTTCGACCAGATGAAGCGGAAATCCGGCCTGCGGCACAAGATGGGATTCCATGCCCCGCGCGGTGCCGACAAAGAGCACCTCGGCCTGATAACAGGCAACCAGTTCGCGGGCCACCGCGAGGGCTGGGATGATGTGTCCGCCGGTGCCTCCACCGGCTATGAGTACGCGCAATTGCGACAAGTTAGTGCCTTTCAGAAAGATGCGAGGTGAACAACGAGGAACAATAGTGCGAAGCAATTCAGAAGCGCGCGCAAGCTCAATCGGCCTTCTTGGTGATATTGAGGAGGATGCCGATGCCGGCCAGGGTCACGAAGAGCGAGGTCCCGCCGGAAGAAATAAGTGGCAGCGGAATGCCCTTGGTGGGCACCAGCGACAACACCACGCTGATGTTGAAAAAAGCCTGAAGCAGCAGAGCCGTCGAGATGCCGAAAGCAGTCAAGCGGGCAAAGGAATCCTCGGAGCGGAAGGCTGCGCGCAAGCCGCGCACGCCAAAAAGCACAAAGAGCAGCACGATGCAGATGGAGCCGATAAAGCCCAGTTCCTCGGCGATGTTGGCGAAGATGAAATCGGTGTGCGCCTCGGGCAGGTAGAAGAGCTTTTCCACGCCCTCCATGTAGCCGCGGCCGGTCAGCCCGCCGGTGGCGACGGCGATCAGCGACTGGTTGATGTGGAAGCCGGAGCCTTGCGGATCGGATTCCGGAGAGAGAAAAACCAACATGCGCTGGCGGCGCCAGGGAACCCAGAGGAGCATGGCGGCCAGCAGGGGAAGCGCGGCGGCGAGGCTGATGAAGAGATACTTCCACTTCATGCCGGCCAAAAGTAGCATCATCGCGGTTACGCCGCCCAGAACCAGGGCCGTACCGAGATCGGGTTCTTTCAGAATCAGGCTGCAAAAAACCATGGGCATGACGGCCGCGCGCAACAGCGTGCGCTTCCAGTCGTTCATCGCGTCCAGGCGGGTGCTCAGGAACCAGGCGAGAAACAGGATCAGCACGGGCTTGGCCAGCTCGGAGGGCTGAAAGGTAAAGAACCCGCCAAAGCGAATCCAGCGATGGGTGTGGTGCGAGTCGGGGAAGAAGAAGACCAGCATCAGCAGGAAAGTGGTGACGCAGAGAGCGGGATAGATGAACTTGGAGGAGTTATAGGTCTCGTAGTTGACTTGCATGAGGCCCAGCAGCGCCAGGACCCCGAGCAGAGCCCAGATGGCCTGCTTGCCGACAAACGTGTAGGGAGAGTTGAAGCGTTCCTGGGCCACCACGGCGGAGGCGGAAAAGACCATCACCAGACCCACCACGATGAGCAGCATCGTGGTGAAGAACAGCCACTTGTCGACCCCTACTCTTTTTGGCACGTTTTCCAGCCTCGATGCTCGGTGACCAGTTCCTTGAAAACACGGCCGCGATGCTCGTAGCTCTCGAACTGGTCGTAGCTGGAGCAGGCCGGGGCGAGCAGAACCACCTCGCCGGGACGCGCTGCCTCGGCGGCCGCAACAACGGCTTTCTCCAGCGTCTCGCAGGACTGGATGGGAACAACCCCGTGCAGTTGCGACGCGATTTTGGCCGCTGCCGCGCCGATGGTGTAGATGGAGCGAACGCGCTCCTTCAGCAGCGGCGCGAGTCCGGTGTAGGGAGCGCCTTTGTCCTTGCCCCCCATGATCAGATGTATGCCGGATTTAAATGCGGCGATGGCCTTTTCCGTGGCGTCCACGTTGGTGGCCTTGGAGTCGTCGTAGAACTCGACGCCATTGATGGTGGCAACGAACTCCAGGCGGTGCTCGACGGCGTGGAAGCTCTCGATACCCTGGCGAACCTTGGCAGCCGGAGCGCCGGCCAAAAGCGCCGCGCAGACCGCGGCCAAAACATTCTGCACGTTGTGCTCGCCCTTGAGCGGAATCCCGCTGAGAGGCACGATCTTCTCGATGGCGGCGTCCGGGGCGGGGCGGTAGACCACAAAGCCGTCTTCGACCCATGCGCCCTGGGGCACCGGGTGCTCGGTCGAGAACAAATAGACCTTGGCAGCGGCGCGGGCGGCGGCAGAGGCAGAGGCTGGATTGTCGGCATTGAGCACCAGGCAATCGTGCGCGTCCTGCGCGGCAAAAATGCGCTCCTTGGCCACGATATAGTTCTCAAAGCTGCCGTGGCGGTCGAGATGGTCGGGAGTGATGTTCAGGATGACGGCGATGGCGGGATGAAACTGCTCGGTGCTTTCAAGCTGGAAGCTGGAAACTTCAAGCACGGACCAGGTTTCGTCGGTGCTGGCTTCGATGAGGCCCACCACGGGGACGCCGATGTTGCCGCCCACCAGCGTGGGTAGGCCGGCCTTCTTGAGGATTTCGCCCACCAATACTGTCGTGGTGGTCTTGCCATTGGAGCCGGTGATGGCCAACATCTTGCCCTTGAGGAAGCGGGCGGCGAGTTCGAGTTCCCCGATGACGGGCAGGCCGAAGCTCTTGACCTGTGCCAATTCGGGAGTATTCATCGGCACGCCGGGGCTGACGACAATGAGGTCCTGGCGGCGGAAGGTCAACAGGCCGTGCCCGCCGGCTTCCACCATGATGCCCTCTTCGAGCAGGGCGGGAATGTCCTTGGCCAGTGCTTCGGCGCTGCGCACGTCGGAGACGGTGACCAGGGCGCCGTGGTGGCGCAAAAACAGGGCCGCGGCGAGACCGGATTTCCCCAGTCCGACGACCAGGACTTTTTTGCCTTTCAGTTCCATCATTGAATCGATCCTCGGGCTCCCGCGATGACGCGACCCTTTTTATTGTGCACCGGGTCGAGGCCGCGCGGAGTTAGTCTAGCGGAGTTTCAGGGTGGTGAGTGCAAACAATGCAAACACCAGGGCGCAGATCCAGAAGCGGGCAATGACCTTGGACTCGTGCCAGCCTAACTGCTCGAAATGGTGATGCAGCGGAGCCATCTTGAAGATACGCTTGCCGTTGCGGAGCTTGTAACTGCCCACCTGAAGCATCACCGAAAGAGCTTCAAGGATGAAGATGCCGCCGATGAAGGGCAACAGAAGTTCCTGGCGGATGACGATGGCCACGGTGCCGATGGCGCCGCCCAAGGCCAGCGAGCCCACGTCGCCCATGAAGATCTCGGCGGGGTGGGCGTTATACCAGAGGAAGCCGATGGAAGCGCCCACCATGGAGCCGCAAAAGACGGTCAACTCGGCCACTTTGGGCATGTGCTGGAGTTCGAGATAGTCAGCAAAAACCACGTTGCCGCTGACGTAAGTGAGAACGGCCAGTGCGCCGGCGGCGATGATGGTGCAGCCGATGGCCAGGCCGTCGAGCCCGTCGGTCAGGTTGACCGCGTTGGACGAGCCCATCAGCACGAAGATGACAAAGGCGACGAAGGGCACGAAAGCCAGAAGCCCGAGATGAGGGATGGTAGCGGGCCAGATGTGCCACAACAAATCGGGACGCCATGCCTTGATGAAGGGCACCGTCAACTGCGTGGAGAACTTGCCGAACTGCTGAAGCACCACCAGGGCAATGGCCACGGCCGCCCCGGCCATGCCCTGCCAAAAGAGCTTGGCGCGCGCCGTCAGGCCCAGGCTGCGCCGCTTCACCACCTTGATGTAGTCGTCGGCAAAGCCGATCGCCCCAAAGGCGAGGGTAGAGAAGACCGTAATCCACACAAAAGGATTCGCAGGGTCGGACCAGAGCACGGTCGGCAGCAGGATGGCGATGCCGATGAGCACGCCGCCCATGGTGGGGGTGCCGCTCTTCTTCAAGTGAGACTTTGGCCCATCGTCGCGGACAAACTGGCCGATCTGGAACTCGCGCAGCTTCTGAATCACCCAGGGGCCGATAAACAGCGCGATCAGCAGCGCCGTGAGCGAGGCAAAGGCGGTGCGAAACGTGAGGTAGCGGAAAATGCGGAACGGGTGAAAGAACGGGTAAAGCTTTTGATAGAGCAGCCAGTAAAGCAATGGGCCTCCAGAGCCGGGCTGAGGCAGGTTTCAGGTTGATTTTACAAGGCTGAGCGCCAAGAGGCTGTGGAAGAACGGAGCCTTACATGGGTTCCAATTGATATTTGAGGAACTCGATGGCCCGCTCCAGGTGAACCCCGCGGGAGCCCTTCACCAGGACCACATCGCCGGGCTGAAGGTTCTTCCGGAGCCACAGGCCGGCGGCCTCCGCATCGGGCAGAAAAACGGATGCGACCCCGCCCGTGCAAGCGGCGGCGGCCAGGTGCTCTGCCTTGCCCTGAACCCCGGCAACCAGATCGAGTCCGGCCTCTGCGGCTGCGTGTCCGCAGGCGGCATGCAGAGCCGCACTTTGCTCGCCCAGTTCGAGCATTTCTCCAGCCACCAGGATGCGGCGGCGGGCGGGACGCGTGGACAGGGTGCGAATCATGGAGCGGAGCGCTTCGGGATTGGAGTTATAGCTGTCGTTGAGAAGGGTTGCGCCGCCAATCGATATGATTTCGCCGCGCTTGTCGCCGGCAGTGAGGATCGAGAGCGCGGCCACCGCCGCATCGAGATCGACGCCCGCTTCGAGCGCGACCGCGAGGCCGGCAATCGCATTCGAGGCGTTGTGCACGCCCAGCATGTGCAGCGTGAAGGCGCCGTGGCTCTGACCGGCACGATAGCGCACATGCAGACCGCTCGGGTCCTCGACCACGTCGAGAAGCTGGGGATCGGCGCAGGGGCCCGAGCCGAAATAAACCACGCGGCCGGGAAAGTTGCGGCCGAATTGGGAGACGTAGGGGTCGTCGCAATTGAGGAAGACGATGCCGTTCGAGGGCA
>JAATFE010000396.1 GCA_015655365.1 Terriglobales bacterium | reverse complement strand
CTTTCAGGATTTCGGCCACAACCATTGGCATAACAGCCTGATGTGGGGCGAGGATCTGCACGACCTGTCGATCGGCGGCCCAGGACTGATCTGGGGCAAGGGACTCAGCGCGGGGCATGGCAATCATCCGCTTCCCAGCGGTGTGGGAAACAAGGCGATTGCGCTGAAGAACTGCCGCAATGTGCAATTGCGCGAGTTCTCGGTGAAGAAGGGCGGGCACTTTGCGCTGCTGCTGACGGCGGTCGACACGCTGAAGATCGATAGCCTGACGCTCGACACCGACCGCGACGGCATGGACATCGACTGCTGCCGCAATGTGCACGTCTCGAACTGCACGGTGAACTCGCCGGAAGACGATGGCATCTGCCTGAAGAGCTCGTATGGGCTTGGCTATGCCCGCCCTTGCAATAATGTGACGATTACGAACTGCTTTGTGACCGCCCGCTATGAGATCGGCACGCTGATCGACGGAACTTGCAAGCCGGTGCAGATGGCCAACAAGAAGATGCCCAACGGACGCATGAAGGCTGGCACCGAATCGAACGGCGGCTTCCGCAACGTTTCCATCTCCAACTGCGTCTTCGATCACTCTCGCGGACTGGCTTTGGAGTCGGCGGATGGCGCGTTGCTGGAGGATATAGTTGTCTCGAACATCACCATGCGTGAGTGTCCGGATACGCCTCTTTTTCTGCGGCTGTGCGCGCGGATGCGCGGCCCGGCGGACGCGAAGATCGGCACACTGCGCCGCGTGAAGATCAGCAACATCAACAGCTATAACTCGACCGGCCTTTATCCGGCGATCATTGCCGGAATTCCGGGATCGTTGATTGAAGATGTGAGCCTGACCGACATCTACTTTCACAAGGTTGGCGGCGCGGACAAATCCATCGCCGACTCCACACCCGACGAGCAGGTGCATGGATATCCGGATCCGACGCGCTTTCCAACGATGCTGCCGGCGCATGGACTTTTCTTGCGGCATGTGCGGAATCTCGAAATGACGAACATCGAGTTCCGGCTCGATACGGCGGATGCCCGGCCAGCCATCTGGGCGCACGATGTGAACGGACTGGATATTTTCCGCATGAAAACGCTGGCTGCGTCGGGACCAGCCAACTTCTATTTGAAAGATGTGGCAGAGTTCCGGCTCTTCGGCAGTCCGCGCATTGCAGACAAGACGATTGCCCAGACCGACCTCTTGTCTTTTTGAAAAGCCTGCGCCCAGAATGGTGGCCGCGTCGAGATATTCTTGCTCGCGAAATGAAATGATGAAGCAAGCCGAATGGCGATATTGGAGGAACGGGTATGCAGGATTGGGACGCGCGCTTTCTGGAAATGGCAATTCTCGTATCGAAGTGGAGCAAGGACCCTAGCACGCAGGTTGGAGCGGTGATCACGAGGGGAAAGTTCGTTGTTTCGCTCGGGTTCAACGGCCATCCGGCCGGGGTGGAGGACTCTCCGGAGCGGCTGGAAAACCGGGAGATCAAGTATCGCACGATCATCCACGCCGAAATCAACGCCATTCTTTCAGCGGGAAAACCGCTGGAGGGATGCACACTCTACGTGTGGCCCTTTATGCCCTGCTCGCAGTGCGCCTCCATCATCATTCAGTCCGGCATCCGGCGCGTAGTGACGGTGCCGAGCGACAGCGAGCGGTGGGCAGAGAGTTTTCAGTACACAGAGCAGCTTTTCCGCGAGGCTGGGGTAGAACTCATCATGCGTCGCGTAGTCCCGGAAGCGATGCAGCCGGCGGCCCAGTAAGGCTGGGCTGCTACCACTCCATCGCTTATGCCATAGGAATTTTTGGGGGCGGAGCGAAGGGAATCGCCACAAACACGTCCGCCCCTCGGCAAACCGAGAGGCGGGGTGAAGTGCGGTTGGTGCCGAACTACTCTGCTGCGGGGGCTTCGACAGCCGGTGCTTCGGCGGCGACTTCCTCGGTAGCTTCGGCCAGAACCGTGACCTTGATGTGGGCAACGACTTCGCGATGCAGCTTGATGGCGACGTCGTATTCGCCCACGGTCTTGATCGGATCCGCCAACTGAATCTTGCGGCGGTCGATCTCAACGCCCTTGGTTTCGATCTCGGCGGCAATGTCGGCAGAGGTGACGGAACCAAAGAGCTGGCCGGCCTCGCCCGACTTGCGGGTAAAGCTCAGCACGATCGGCGTGAGCTTGGTGGCCAGTTCCTCGGCCTGTGCCTTCTCCGTGGCAAAACGGCGGGCAGCGGCGGCCTTCATCTGCTCGATGACGACCTTGTTGGCCAGGGTAGCCTGCAGCGCCAGCTTGCGGGGCAGCAGGAAGTTGCGGCCGTAGCCGTCGGCCACCTTGACAACATCTCCACGGTGGCCCAGATTGGCTACGTCTTCCTTCAGAATAACTTCCATGGGAAATCTCCAGTGTTACGGGCGACGCCGGGCGTGCTCTTGTCTCAAGACAATTTCACAACCGCAGGCCGCGCAAGATTCTACATCGGCATCCAGGCGATTATCGCGAGTCCATGCGAACGGGACGCGCGACGATCGAGGGACTATAGCGAAACCAGAGTTGGTGTATCCCGAAAGCACTACACCAAAGTCGACGCGACCGTCAAGGAGCGGCGACCTTGCACGAAACTCACCGGGCCACAGGGACTCTAGTTTCGCTCTAGTGCCGTGTGGCGAACGGCAGCAGGGCGATATTGCGGGCCTGCTTGATGGCGCGAGTCAAACGGCGCTGGTGCTTGGTGCAAACGCCGGTGAGCCGCCGGGGCACGATCTTGCCGCGCTCGGCCACAAACCCTTGCAGAAGCCGGACGTCGCGGTAGGGGATCGCATCGATCTTCTCGGTGCAGAACTTGCAAACCTTCTTGCGGCGGAAGAACTTTCCACGGCCGCCGGGTCCACCGGAGGGCCGTCCGCCAGCCGGGCGGCCGCCGGTGCGGGGGCCAGAGTTGGAACCGGAACTCGGACTGGAAGCGGGTCCTGAACCTGAGCCGGACTCCGATCCAGACGTCGCCTGGGGTGCTGCGGGTGCGCCCGTCTCAGGCGCCTTTGCTTGAGTCTCTTCAGACATAGTATTTCCTCTTCACTCTCTGCGGTCCCGAAGGGTCCAAAAGGGACATCGGGACACTGGATCGGGCCGGGGCCGGTTGCCCAACTAAAGAGCCGGCGGCGGCAATTCGGGACAACCTTGCTAGACGCTGGCCTGGGCCGGCTCGGCAACTGCGGCCGGGGCGACAACTTCAGCGGGCGCTTCGACAACGGGAACAGCGGCAACCGGAGCGGCAACAGCAGCAGGAGCAGCGACAGCCGGAACCGTGGGTTCCACCTTGCGGCGAACACCGCGCGCGGCCTTGACCTTGGCCAAACGCTTTTCTTCCTCGTCGATGCGAACCGTGATGAACTTGATCACCGGCTCGGTAACGCGCAAGCGGCGCTCCAACTCCAACACACCCGCACCGTCAGCCTCGACGGTGAGCAGAACGTAATTGCCGTCGTTGAACTTGCGCACCGTGTAGGCGAGCTTGCGGCGGCCCATCTTCTCGACAGTCTTGACCGCGCCCCCGCCACTGGTCACAGTGGCGGAAAAGCCGGCGATCAGCTTGTCGACATCCTCTTCGACCGCATCGGGCCGAACAATGAACATAACCTCATACAAACGGGGCATCCGGTTTCTCTTTCCGCTGAACCCTCGGGGCTCAGCCTCCACCGCCGGCCAGATGCGTCTTCCAATTCGTATTGGAGGGCGCGTATCGAGCCTTGGCGGCTTCTTACCTTGCTTACTCGCCCGCCGGGCTGTTTCGCTCGCGGCGGTTGAACTCGTTCATTGCGGCTGCCGGTCCTGCTTCGAGGATGCGGCGCGTGGCGGTTGCCACCCGGTCCAGCACCTCGTCGAGTACCGTCAAATCCGCCTTGCGCATGGGCGAGAGCAGAAAGTCCTTTCCGGGACGCCTGCCTCCGCCGACCGCAATGGCCGCAGGAGGTAAATCCAGTCCTACGCCAATGCGCAGGCGCAGCCACTCCTGACTACCCAGGGCGCCGATGATGCCGCGGGCTCCGTTGTGCCCGGCAGGCGAACCGCGTTCCCTGATCTTGATACTCCCCAGCGTCAAATCCAGCTCGTCGTAAATCACCAACAAGTCTTGCGCCGGGTCAGCCTCGAACTCCCGAACCAGGGCGGCCACTGCCGTCCCGCTCAGGTTCATGAAAGTCTCCGGCTTGGCCAGGATCACTTCGCGCCCTGCTATGCGGCAGGTTGCGGTAGCGGCCCGGCAGCGCCGGTTTTGAACCACAACGCCCTCTTGCTGGGCGATGCGGTCGATGGCCATGAACCCCGCGTTATGCGGGGTCCACAGATATTCCAATCCGGGATTGCCCAGCCCCACCACCAAAAAGGGGCCGCGTCGTTCGCCGGATTTGGGGCTCCCCGCGGGCGATTTCTGCTCGCCGGGAAAACCGGACTCACTTGCCTCGGCCAAGGCTTACTTTTTCGCCTCGGGCTTCTTGGCGTCGGTCTCGGTCTTGCCCTTCTTGGCAACTTCGGGCTCGGCCGCGGTCGCAGCCGTCGCAGCGGCAACTGCTGCGGCCTCGGTCTCGGCCGCAGTGGGCGCCTCTTCGCGGATGGAGACGACGTGAGCAACGGTCGCATCCTCGGCATTGAGGAACTTGATGGAGCCGGCGTGGGGCAGATCGCTGACGCGCAATGACTGGTAAAGTTCCAGTTTGCTGACATCGACATCGATGTGGCTGGGGATGTCGGTGGGCAGGCACTCGATTTCAACTTCGCGCAACACCTGATCCAGAATGCCGCCGGAGGCCTTGACGCCGACCGGGACACCGAGCAGCTTGACGCGAACCTTGACGCGGAGAGTCTTGTCCAAGGCGATGCGCTTCAGGTCGACGTGGAGGAGCAGATCGTTGATGGGCTCGCGCTGCCAGTCGACAATCATGGCCTTGGCGGAGGACTGGCCTTCGATCTCGACATCGAAAATCGAGTTGTGGCCGGCTTCGGAAAAGAGGATATTCGAGACCTGTTTGGGGTCCACCTCGATGGCCACCGGATCGTGTCCGGCGCCATACAACACGGCGGGAATCTTGCCCGCGACGCGCACACGGCGCGCTGCGTTCTTGGTGAACTTGCCCACGCGGGGCTTGGCTACGATTACTTCTGGCATGGATCTCTCGTTTCTGGATTCGGGCACGGGCCGTTTGAAGGTCCGCTCCCTTTGTGAAGGCAGAGGTCAGAGATCAGAGATCGGAGATCTGCAAAACTGCTCGCCGATCTCCGCTCACCGTCTTCCGACGACTGGCGATTCGTGATAGATCCGGGTCATCGATCTCTGATCTCTGACCCCTGATCTCTTAGGAGAACAGCGTACTTACGCTGGTTTCCATGTGGATGCTCTCGATGGCCGCGCCCAGCAGGCCGGCGATGGAAAGCACCTTAATCTTGGGCAACTTCTGCGCCGCCTCGCGCAAGGGAACAGTGTTGGTCACAATCACCTGTTCAATGCAGGAATTGGCGATGCGGTCGATGGCCGGACCCGAAAGCAGGGCATGGCTGGCACACGCATAAACAGCCAGTGCGCCGCTGGCTTTGAGCGCGTCTGCGGTCTTCACCAGGGTGCCGGCAGTGTCGATAATGTCGTCGATGATGAGGCAGGTCTTGCCG
>JAATFE010000415.1 GCA_015655365.1 Terriglobales bacterium | reverse complement strand
GAGGCTTGCGAGCAAAAGGGCCTCGATGTAAACACGGTGCTGGCCGCCCTGGCCGAGGCCACCGCCGCCGCCCAGCCCACGCGAGACTTTACCCAGGCCACGCCGACCGAGCTGATCCGGCACATCGTCGCCATCCACCACGCCTATGTGCACAGCGAGTTGCCCCGGCTCCTGCCCATGGCTGCGAAATGCGCCGCCAAGCACGGCCCCGCGCACCCGGAAGTGATTCAAATTGAACGGCAACTGATCCAATTGGCCGACGAACTGCTCAACCATCTGGGCAAAGAAGAGATCGTTCTCTTCCCCTATGTCGAGGCTCTGGAGAGGCATCGAAAGGGCAGCGATCCCGCTCCGCACGCCTGTTTCTCTACGGTGGAAAGCCCGATTCAGGCCATGCTGAGCGAGCACGAAGCGGCCGGCGCGCTGCTGGAACAGATGCGGAATGAGACCGGAAACTATGCTCCTCCGGCCGGGGCTTGCCCCACATTGGTTGGTCTATACGACGGCCTGGACGCTTTCGAGCGCGACCTGCACCAGCACATTCACCTGGAAAATCACCTGCTTTTCCCGCAGGCGATCGAAATGGAAAAACTATAGCGGAACCAGGGTCGATATATCCCGAAAGCACGGCGTTCAAGGTGACGCGGCCCAAGACTACAGTCGGAACGGTCAAGGCTCGGAGCGGACGGGGGCAGGCGTAACGGCGAGGACGCGGCAGCGATGTTTTCCTGCCGCGCTCCAGGCCAGCGCCATTTCGCTCTCCATATAGGCGCAATCGCCTGCATCGAGCAGTTCCTGCAGCCCGCCCGCATCTAACTGCAAGCTCCCTTCCAGCACATAGACGAGCCCGCTGTTCTCGTGAAAGGCATCGGCGGATGAGATGGCGCCGTTGGGCGGAAACTCGACCACTTGCGCTATCAGGCGCGGCTCCTCGGCCGGCGAGTTGAGCGGAGTGACCTGCACCGCTTCCGCGCTGCGATGGCTGCCCTGCAAATCGGCCTTGCGGGTGATGGAGATGGTGTGTTGCGCAGGCTCGGCGAAGAAATAGCTCATGCCCACGCCATAGACCCGGCTGATGGTGGCCAGGGTGGGCAAGGTGGGAATCATGCGGTCCGTCTCCAGCTTCGAGAGCAGGGCGGTGGAAAAGCCGGTCTCGGCGGCCAGCCGCGAAAGTGTGAGGCGCTTTTGTGTGCGCAGCAGGCGCAACTTGGCGCCGATGCAGTACGGTTCCAGAGACCATTGAGCATACGAAACGGCCTTGGCCATGGCTTTCTCCCCCCTGGTTTCAGTCTGGCAGCCACCGGAGTTCCCGCTCTGGAAGAATCCCTGAACTTTTCAGGGTATTCGCGCGTCAGTACTTCGATGCTGCAGCGCAAATACAGAAAATATGCGCTTAATTTTATGATAACGAATGAGATAGAACAATGATTTTTATTAACTTTAAAATCAACAGGTAACTAGTCTAATATGGCCAAAAGCCTCGGAAAGCCGCGATTCGGGCCCTCAACCCGCAGTCCGAACATGGATAATCGGGGGGGGCGCCAAGTGCCGGTCTCGAAGGAGCAGCATCTGGCTGGGCCCATAACGGACTTTCCGGGATCTCCAATTTGTGGGTCCTCGCGAAACTGCCGGGAGCAAAACTTCGCCTGATGTGCAAGGCAAGAAAATAACGGCAGAACGGCCCGGACTGCAAAAGAATGTGTTGTGTGGGATGAATGAGCCCTTGTCAGACTTTCCCGGTTCCGAACCGGGCTTTTCCTTTTCGGTTTTCCGCCTGGAATCGGACGGAACGCTGTGGCGCGGCAACGCGATAGTTCACCTGCCCCCCAAGGAACTCGCAGCGTTGCGGCTCTTGCTGACTCTCGCAGACCAGATCGTGACGCCGCAGCAGTTGCGGCAGGCACTTTGGGGCAATGTAAACGTAACCGTCGACAGCGTTCCCAAGTGCCTCTCTTCGCTGCGCGAACGGCTGCAACCGGTAGAGTGCATCCAGACCGTTTACAAGCGCGGCTACCGGCTTTCCGTCGCGGTGCGGCGGGACGGCGAAGCAACGTCCCGCAAGCTTGTCCGGCTGGCCATCATGCCCTTCGCCACCGGCTACACCGTGCCGGAGCATCTCGGCTTCACCATTGCCGAAGAGACTATCGCCCGGCTGACCAACGCACCCCGTCCGATTGTCGCCATGCTGGCGCGGGATTCCGTCTTCGCCCTGGCGCAGCGCGAACAGACCGCCCAGCAGATTGGCGAAGCGCTGAAGGCCGACCTGGTGCTGACCGGGAGCCTGCGTGCTCTTCCCGCCCACTACCGTTTGCGGATGGAGATGATCCGGATCGAAGACGGTACGCAGATTTGGGTTGAAGACGTCTTGGTGGCCAAGAATCTGATCGCCGGCCTGGAAGCGGAGTTGATGGCGCGGCTGGTCTTTCGCCTGGGCGGCCCGGTTGCCGGGAACGCACCAGGGAAACTCACCTCCCCGCCGGGAGGCTTGTCGCTCGCCGCCGGTGCCGGCGAAGAGACAGAGGGCGAACCGCCGTACCGCGAGGCCTACGAACTGTTTCAGCGCGCGCATCATGAATGGCAGACGATGCAGCGTCACCGGATGCAGGACGCGCTGCAACACCTGATCCGGGCTACCGAACTGGACCCTTCTCTGCTAGCCGCGCGGGTGGACCTGGCAAATCTATCCATCACCGAGGCCTTTTACGGATTTATGGCTCCGTTGGTTGCCGCCGGCCATGTGCGCCGCGCAGCGGCCATGGAGTTTCCGCCAGAAGCCGTGGACCACGCAAATAAGGTGTCGATTCCAGATCTGAGTCACTGCGAGGAAGCCCTGCTGCCCGCGCTGGGGTGGGTCAGTTTCCATGTGGACCACGATCTGGCCACGGCCCTTGAGGCTTTCTCGCTTTCGGCGCACCTGCCCCACGATCCCTGGACCACGCGCATGAGGGTGATGTTCGCGCTGAGCCGGCATCGCTTTGACGAGGCGCGCGAACTGCTCCAGTCGTCGCTTGAGAAGGACCCTTTTTCGCCCTGGCTGCATGGCCGCATGGCCTGGACGCTCCACCTGGAAAGGCGAGCCGCCGAAAGCGTGGATCGGGTGAGGCGCGCATTGGATCTGTTTCCCAACCACGGCTTCATCGCCCTCTATGCGGCAGTGATTCTCGCTTTCAACGGGGAGACGAAGCGCGCGACGCAGTTGTCGCAAGGCTTGGTGCAGCATCTGCCCTACCTCGATCTGGCCACGGCGGTGCATGCCTATACGCTGGCCTGCGCCAACCGTGGCAACGAGGCGCACACGATTCTGGAACGGCTTCAGTGGTTGAGCCGGGAGCGCTTTGTTCCCAGTTCGTTCACGCCGTCGGTTTACGCAGCGCTGGGAGAGACGGAAAACGCTTTGACAGAACTTCGCAATGGAGCCGAAGCGCGATGTCCTTGGTTTTTCCAGATGCTGGCCGATCCGCGTCTGGAGTCGCTACGCGGGCATCCGGAATTCGAAAAGATGCAGGGAATTCTGACGCGCATGGAAGCGGCGGCGGAAAAAGACTTAATAAGCTGAATGGCACGGTTTCGCACCCTGGATGCGACCTCACAAACGCCGGCCTCACCATCGGAGACGCTGTCATCCTGAACGTAGTGAAGGATCTGGAGTTGTTTTTCCTGCTTTGCGATGAAGGATGGAGAAGCGACGAGGACAAACCTGCGCCATTGTGCCGGAAATGGGCCGAAAAGCAACTGCGGATCCTTCGTCGCCGCGCTCCTCAGGATGACAAATCGATGAGAGTGCTCTGGGAATTCCAAATGCGATTCCCTGGGTCTCTGACCGGATGATTTCGTGCCTTGAGTTCGCGCTTTCCTAGGTCCCAAAATCGGGACCTGGGGCACCTAATCTGGTGCAACTTCAATCGGGCAGTGCCCTAGAACTGGTTCCAGAGCGACTGGTTGTAGACCGCGTGG
>JAATFE010000096.1 GCA_015655365.1 Terriglobales bacterium | reverse complement strand
TGCGTGGCATCTCTGCGGCCGATTCACCGGACGGAACGAGAACCTACCAAGTCGCCGCAGGTGAAGATTGGGACCGCTGCGTGCAGCGGGCCGTGGACGATTCCTGCGCAGGGATAGAGTGCCTGGCCGGCGTTCCGGGCACGGTGGGCGGAACGCCAGTGCAGAATGTGGGCGCGTACGGGCAGGAGGTGGCCTCGGCCATCGAGTGCGTGCGGGCCTTCGACCTGCGGGAGCGTGCGTTTGTCGAGTTTACCGCCGCCGAGTGCGGATTCTCCTACCGCCGCAGCCGCTTCAATTCGACGGATCGCGGACGCTACATTGTGACCCGTGTCGACTACCGGCTTACTCCCGGCGGCGCGCCTACCGTGCGCTACGTGGACTTGCAGCGGACCCTGGAGGCGAGCCGCACCGAGGGCAGGGAACTGAGCCTTGCCGAGGTGGCTGCCGTGGTGCGCCGCGTACGCCAGTCCAAAGGAACGCTGATGATGGAGGGCGACCCCGATTGCCGCAGCGCGGGCAGCTTTTTCAAGAACCCTATTGTCACCGAAGAGCAGGTGCGGCAGATTGCAAAAGTCAGCGTCAAGGAGCCGCCGCGCTTTCCGGCGGGGCTGGGGGCTGAAAACGCGGACCGCGTCAAGGTGCCGGCCGCGTGGCTGATCGAGCAGGCTGGGTTTGCCAAGGGTTATGCCTTGGGCAGGGCGGGCGTCTCGTCGCGCCATACGCTGGCGCTGATCAATCGCGGCGGAGCGAGTGCCGCAGAGATTCTTGCCCTGGCGGGGCAGATCACGGCTGCTGTCGAAGCGCGCTTCGGCATTCGCCTCGATATGGAGCCGGTGAGAATAGGCTTCTAGGTCTCTGACCGCTTGAAGTTGTACCAGCCTGGGTGCCCTAGATCTGGGGTCCCCACGGATAGGTTTTCGTCCGTGGGGTGGAGATCTCGCTTCTGAGACCTGGGAGAGCACGAACTCAAGGTACTAAATCATCCTTCGTGCCGAGGTCAGCGCTTTTTGCGGCGCGCAATTCCACGACGACGTAACCCTGCTGGTGATTGCCGCGAACTAGCGTCTCATCTGCCACTGCAAAAATCGGTGCGCGCTGATAGGCTAAAACTAGCCATGAGCGACAATTTGCACCAGTTACGCTGTTTCGGATGTGGGGCGCGCATTTCCGGCGTCGAGGCGCAAGCGGATTTTCGTTGCGCCATCTGCGGGGATCTGTTTGAAGTGGAGTATCCCGGCTGGAACCAGCGCAAAGGCAACGACCGGCCCAATGCCGGCGCGCTCAAGTGGCTGTGGCGCGAACGCCGCTGCTCTTCTGAGCCGCTCGATCACTCGGGCGTGTGGCGCTTTCGCGAGTTGTTGCCGATTCTGGAAAACTTTGGCAACGCCGTGACCTTGCAGGAGGGCAACACACCGCTCTATCCGCTGCTGCGCGCCTCAAAGGCGTTAGGAATTGACCAGCTTTATGCCAAGCATCAGGGCATGAATCCGACCGGCTCCTTTAAAGACACCGGCATGACGGCCGCGCTGAGCGTGGCCAAGGAACGCGGCTTCGAGTGGGTGGCATGCGCCTCGACGGGCAACACGTCGGCCGCCATGGCCGCCTATGCGGCGCGTGCTGGGATGCGCTGCCTGGTGCTGATTCCCGAGGGCAAGATCGCCTGGGGCAAGCTGGCGCAGGCCATGGATTATGGCGCGGTCACTTGCCAGTTGAAAACCGACTTTGACGGCTGCTTGAGCCTGCTGACAGAGATTGTGAAGCAAGCGCCGATCTACCTGCTCAATTCGGTCAACCCGTATCGTCTTGAAGGGCAGAAAACGCCGGCCTTCGAGATTGCCGAAGCATTCGACTGGAATGTGCCCGACCATCTGATCGTTCCCGGCGGCAACCTGGGTAATAGCTCGGCGCTGGGCAAGGGATTTCGCGAACTGCACGAACTGGGCTTGGTGGCGCGTATGCCGCGCATCTCCGTGATTCAGGCGGAAGGCGCCAATCCCCTGGTGCGCAGCTTTGAGAACAGCAACGGCGCCACGCTGGAGCCGGTCGAAGCCAAAACGCGCGCCACCGCCATCCGCATCGGCAACCCCGCCTCGTGGCGCAAAGCCGCCAAAGCCATTCAGGAGACCGGCGGCTGGTGCCTGGACGTGACCGAGGCTGAGATTGCCATTGCCAAGGCCGAGCTGGGCGCGGAAGGTCTGGGCTGTGAGCCGGCTTCTGCGGTCACCCTGGCGGGCTTGAAGAAGCTGCGCGCCAAGGGAGCCATCGGCTCCGCGGAGACGGTGGTCCTGGTGCTGACCGGCCACACCCTCAAGGATGCGGATTACACCATCGACTTCCATCGCGGAACTTTGCTGAAGGAAGAGGAGACGGCCGGGTTCGAGGCCAAGATTAAAGGATTGCAGCGCAATGCGGTGGCAGTCGACGCCACGCCGGCCGCAGTGCTGGCCACGCTGAAGGGCAACGCCGGATGATGAGCGAAGCCCAGAGCGGAAGTGCGGAAAGCTACCGGCTGCGGCTGCCCGCAACCTCGGCCAATCTCGGCCCCGGCTTCGACGCCGCTGCTGTAGCGCTCGACTTTTTTCTCGAGATCGAGGCCGAACCGGCTGCGGAGTTTTCCATTGCCGCCTCGGGCCGCGACCAGGAGCGCTGCTCGCGGATTGAGAACAACCTCATTCTGGGTATCTACAGAAACCTGCTGGAGAGCAACGGACGGCCGGTGATTCCGTTGGCGATCCGCATGGCGAACGCTATTCCTCTGGGAATGGGCTGCGGCTCTTCGGCGGCGGGACGACTGGCAGCCATTGCTCTGGCGGTCCACTTTGGCCAACTGGGCTGGAGCTCCGAACGCATCCTGGAAGAGGCTTGCATGCTGGAAGGCCACCCGGACAACGCGGCGGCCTGCTGGCTGGGCGGCTTTGTCATCACGGCTTGCGAAGACCGAACCGTGCATGTGGCGCGCGTGATTCCTCCCGCGGAGTGGCGGGCAATTGTCGTATTGCCTGCCGATCCATTGGCGACCAGCAAGGCCCGCGCCGTGCTTCCCGCAAGCTACTCCCGCGTCGATGTGGTGGCGAACACGCAGTCCGTGGCCCTGCTCGGACTGGCTTTTGCGCAGGCTCGCGCCGACCTGCTGCACGTCGCCATGAAAGACCGCATTCATCAACCCTATCGCGCTCCAATCTGCCCGCTTATGCCGCCGTTATTGCCGCTGGCGGGGGCGCATGGCATTCTGGGCGCGGCTCTCAGCGGCGCAGGCCCCTCGGTGCTGGTGATTGTCGGCGGCGAGGGGAAGCTAGCCGAAGCGTCCGCAGCCATTCACGACGCGCTTGCCGGCCAGTTGCAGCCGGAGTTGCTGGTTTGCCGCTTTTTGGCGGACGGCGCAAGCCAGTTTCTTGAAGCCCTACCTCGCTGCTGTTCTTGAACCTCTGGCACTCGGAGATAGCTGCGGGAAGCATGTCCACCCGGAAGTTTGCGCTTTAGTTTCAGAGTCCTACCGTAGACACACCCTTCGGTGCCTGCATTTCCAATTACCTAAGTTTGCTTGCTATTCGGGGCGAAAAACCATAAATTCGCTGCGTGAGCAGTTCTGGGGGAGGGCTGCTCTAGCGCCCGTGATCCTTTCAGGATCCGGGCGCTTTTGTCTTTCCATGAGTGTCCGTAACAGCCACATTCAAAAAGCGATCTGCTCCATCCCCCTGCGCCGGGTGCCTCCATCTCCTGTTTACGGATGGGGCGCGGTTTGCGACTTTAGCACAGGCAGACGCATCTCATAAAAGCACAGTGGAAGGTACACTTGAAAGAGTGCGGTGGCACAAGGAGGATCATGGCTGGATTGGGAGTTATGCAAGTCACGGATGCAACGTTCGAACAGGAAGTTCTGCGCAGCGAGCAGCCGGTTCTGGTGGATTTTTGGGCAGTTTGGTGCGGTCCCTGCAAGGCCATTGCGCCGATCGTGGATGG
>JAATFE010000024.1 GCA_015655365.1 Terriglobales bacterium | reverse complement strand
TCCACCAGACTTTACGCGCTACAAAACAGCTTCCCTGGCCATTCGCGAGATCTTCCAACGGCATACAGATCTTATCGAACCTCTTTCGCTCGACGAGGCGTATCTCGATGTAACTGCGAATAAGACAGGTCTGCCAACGGCAACGCTGGTTGCGAAGACGATTCGCAGGCAGATCCGGGAAGAACTCAATCTGATCGCATCGGCCGGTGTAGCGCCAAACAAGTTTCTGGCTAAGATTGCCTCCGACTGGAAAAAGCCAGATGGGCTGTTTGTCATTCAGCCGCACGAGGTCCAGAATTTCCTGCTTCCGCTTCAAGTCGGGCGTATCCCTGGCGTTGGCAAAGTCACCGAAGCGCGCATGGAGAAAATCGGCATCAAGACAGTCGGCGATCTCTACGGGATGGACTTGGAGACGCTCGAGGCAAACTTCGGCCGGTGGGGCATGCGGCTGCATGAGTTGGCTCGCGGCATCGACCACAATCCGGTCGTGCCAAATCGAATTCGCAAGCAAATATCGGCTGAGGATACCTTTCAGAAAGATCTTCCGCTCGTTGAGTGTGAGCCGCATATTCGTAGACTTGCGGAGAAGCTTTGGGTAGCGTCCCACGAGAATGCTCGCGGCGCGCGGACGATTGTACTGAAACTCAAGACCAGAGAATTCCATTCACTCACACGCAGTCTGACGCTGCCCGCTCCTCCATCTTCCTCTGAGGAGTTTGTGAGCATCGCGGTAGGCCTCTGCGAGAGAGTTGCACTCGGACCGCACCAGCTCTATCGGCTTATCGGTGTAGGCTTCAGCAATTTCCTGGTCGATACCGAAGGTCCATCACCTCTCTTCGGCCAGTAGAGGATCTGTATCTGGATTGGCAAATTCCTACCACCAAGAAGGCGTTGGCGGCTCGCGGACAGGTGGTTTCAACTTGCCTGCTGAATCCTCTGGTCTCGGGTTCTATCTAAAGAATCGACCAAGTTCGCTTCTACTCCTTGGTTTCAATGAAGGATGGCAATGAAAAAGACAGCATTGATTGTCGGAGTTTCCGGCATCGTGGGACGCAATTTGGCGGACCTGCTTATCGCCGAACGGGATTGGACAGCCTACGGCGTTGCGCGTCGCCCCGGACAGCGCGATGGGATTATTCCGATTGCAGTCGATCTGCAGGATGCGGCCGCCGTTAGGTCCGCGCTAAAGGACGTAAAGCCGACCCACATCTTCCTGACTACTTGGCTGCGGCAGCCGACCGAAGCCGAGAACATCCGCGTTAACGCCGGCATGGTGCACAATGTACTCGACGCCGTTTCGAAGGCAAGGACAGTCCAGCACGTGGCGTTGGTCACGGGGCTGAAGCACTACCTCGGGCCGTTCGAGGCCTATGGCAAAGGGAATTTGCCCGCTACGCCCTTTCGCGAAGAGCAGCCGCGGCTTGATATCGAAAACTTCTACTACGCACAGGAAGACGAGGTTTTTGCAGCGGCAAAGCGCGATGGTTATAGCTGGACCGTGCACCGTCCGCACACGATTATCGGATACGCTGTCGGCAATGCGATGAACATGGGCACAACGCTTGCCGTCTACGCGAGCATCTGCAAGGAACTGGGTACGCCGATGCACTTCCCCGGCTCGTCTGTGCAATGGAAAAGCTTGACCGATATGACGGACGCACGCTTGCTGGCTAAGCATCTTGTCTGGGCCGCGACCACGCCGGACGCTCGCGACCAGGCATTCAATGTAGTGAATGGCGACATCTTCCGGTGGAACTGGATGTGGAAGCGAATTGCAGCGTGGTTTGGCGTCGAAGCATCCACCCTGAAAGGCGAGGGCATCCCGCTGGAAAAGCAACTGGCCGACGCAGCGCCCGTCTGGAAGCGGATCGCAAAAAAGTATGGGCTCGCCGAAGACGACTTGAGCAGGCTCGCATCCGCGTGGCACACGGATGCCGACCTTGGGCGGCCGGTGGAGGTCGTGACAGACATGTCGAAGAGCCGCAAGTTTGGCTTTAAGGTATACCAGCCGACAGACGAAAGTTTCTTCGATCTATTCGAACGGTTGCGGCAGAACCGACTGATCCCGTGAAGAGAGCACCGGTGCTTACGATCTGAAAATGCGAGGTCGATGTGAACAATGCAACCAAGGTAATCAAGAGCCGGTTTGAGATCGAGCAGGATGGGCAGATCAGCTATCTGGAGTTCGAAACCGATAGCCATGGCTGGATGACTATCTGGCATACGGAAGTCGCCAAGGAACTGCGTGGAAAAGGCATTGGACTCGAACTTGTCACCACGGCGTTTCAATATGCCAAGGAGAATTGCTTGCGCGTCGATGTGATCTGCCCGCTCGCCAAACACCTCGTTGAAAAGCATCCCGAGTTCAAGCCACTCCTTGGGAGCAAATAGCGAAACAGACCATTAGGAGGCAGCCGGTCACTCTTTCCGAACTCTGTCGGCGCGCAACTCACCGGACGCCTCTGAGGTACGCTAAATACGTAAGGGGACCCGAATGGCCGGTACGACCGCTGTTGTTTTAACTCCCGAAGCCTCCGCCATCAGTGCATTAATTGTCCGCTGGCGCAGTGACCCCGACAGTACATACCAGTCTTGGTTTCTATGGCCCGAAC
>JAATFE010000354.1 GCA_015655365.1 Terriglobales bacterium | reverse complement strand
TCGAGGGAATCGATTCATTCCTGCTTACGCGCTGAAGAATAGAAGAAGAATATAGACTCCAAGTCCAACGAGCAGTGTCAAGAAAGCCCCGCAGATGGCCTTGATGATCGAGGCGGCATGCTTTGCCAACGTCAATATCCCGCCTTCTGACGAACGAAGGCGACAACATCCTGAAGCACCAATTGAGCTGGGCCATCATCCAACACAAATTGATACTCGTGGCTCAAGTGCTGTTTAGAGCCGACCCAGTATCGGGTCGTAAGCTCCACATGGTGAGCCAAGAGAACCGCACCAAGTTCGTAGCTTTGGCTCTGAAACCAATCATCATTACCAACCGTGATGTACGTCGGCGGATATGCGTCCGTGATATGAAGTGTCGTTGAGAGTTCGTCAATGTGGGCGAAATGTAGCCAATTCCTCTCGCCGGTATACGACCACAAGAACGTTCTGAGGAATGGAAACCGAGTTGAGCCGACCGTTCGCATGTCAAACAGTCCGCAGTTCAGAATCACACCTTTAATGTTGTCTTTCGATAGCGCAGGCGTAATTCCCATCTCTGCGCTGAATTCAGGGTTTGTATAAATAGCTGCCAATTGGCTCACGATTTGGGCGCCGGCGGAATCTCCGGCAAGGAAGATATGGGTTGAATCGGCTCCGTAGTTGAGCGCGTTATCTCTGAGGTACGCCAAAGCGGCATTTGCCTGCAGGACAGGTGTTGGATATCGAGACTCGGGTGCAAGCGCATATTCAAGACTCACGACCACGAAGCCCCGTGAGGCGAGAATTTGGCCGTAATTACGCACCTGAGCGGGACTCCCTCCGATAAACCCGCCGCCATGTATCCAGAAGATCAGTGGCATCGGATGACTGGGGATGCTTCTCGGTGCATAGATGTCTAGCCGGCAATCGGGTTCCTTTTGAACGTGAATGGTTACAGGATCGTAGCTATTTACCCGTTCGAGGTTCGAAGAAAATGGGCCGATTGGCGACCGTGTTGCGGAAGACATTGCCGGTCGGAGGAGAATCGCTGCTGGCCAAACGAAGAATGCATTCAGGACCAGAGGCAGCACGATCCCAGTCGCGGTCAAGAGTGTAACGGCCGCCACAACGCGCGTTCGCTTGCACGAAGCCAAACACCAGCTTTTAGCCATCTCGTTCATCAGGTATCTTTTCTTGTCTGGTACTGACGAAGCAGGGCCTTAAAGCTCTTAAGGGAATTCGCGATGTTTCTCGTGTCTTTACGGAACATGGCTTCGACGGAGAATCCGCGTATGGCTGCTACCGCAAAGTTCGCAAGGTCTCGGTTGATGGCTTCGCCGCGCAGTCCCGCGTCATGCATAAGCTGCATAATACGAGCCTGAGATTCAGACTCGATCTCAGCTTGTAGTGGAGCGAGGCGTGCGGCCAGCGCAGTATTGCTCCGCGAGGACATCATAATTTCAAGTACCGCGATGCCGGAAGGTCCGCTCATTACCTCCCAAGCCAGATCGGGCAAAGCGAAGTATCTTTCGTGGGGATCGCTGATTTTTGCCAGTCCTGCTCGCAAACTGACCGAATCACGTTCATGTGCAGCGCGCACCACAGCCAGCATCAGGTCATCTTTCGTTGGAAAGTGATGGAGCATGGCTCCGCGGCTCACACCTGCCTCCTCAGCAATCTTGTGAGTCGTGGCGGCCACATAGCCTTCACTAAAAAGGAGTTCAATGGCAGCGTTGAGGATTCGCTGCTGCGTGCCTTCGCTTCGTTCCTCCTGGGTCTGGCGCTCGGCATGCACGATATCGCGGCGGGACGAACATAACCGTTTTTCTCTCCCTGCAGGTCGATCTGGAACCTTCTTTGAAATAGACAACATTTTCTCCTCTGAACCGAATTGCTTCTCGAAGCATCCATTATCTCAGTGTAAGATAAAAACAATCCGGACGGTTTGTATTGTAAAGGAGAGATGAATGAGTATGCAACGAACCCTCACGACCTGCTTCCTGCTCGCTGCAGTCGGTACCCCAGGATATGCCCAGTCGCCGAACCACGCACCTCTCCTCACATCTTCGTCTCATTCGTTTTCAGTTGAAGCCAAGTTGCTCGCGGGTTTTCACGATATGCCTGCAGGGGCCAAGGGAGAGCTCGCAATTACACCTAGCAATGTCACCTTCACGAGTTCGAAGGTGACTGATCGATTGAGGCGACGCCGAATCAGCGATGTTTTCGTTGGGGACGAACGAGTAGAAACGGGTGGCGTTGCCGGCAAGGTTGCTCGCATCGCGATACCCTTCGGCGGCGGGGCGGCATTAGGCACGATCACGCAGGAGCAAGTCGGGGTCCTTACCATCAACTATCGAGATGATCACGACGGGCTTCGGAGCGCCGTTTTCCAGCTTCCCAAAGAGGACGCGGTAGAGATTGCGAACGAGATGGAAATCGACGTTGTCAGCCATCCGCCCGTAATCCCACCCAGGGTTTGTAAAATCCACGATGCGTCGGCCTCCCTGCATGTACTGCCAATTCAGAGTATTCAGGGCCTCGTGGTTGCTCCAGAATACCAGTCGCTACTCTATGAAAATCTCATTGAACTATCTGTGCAGGACTTCCACGTCGATAGACTCTTCCCTGATGGCCAACAAGGTGCGGAATGTGCAAATTACACTCTTACACTCATCGTGGAGAACTTCTCCAAGGGCATTGCGCTTACTAGAGCCTCGACCGGTCCCGCAGGATTGTTCGTGGGCGTTACAAGGCTGGCAGTCCGCGTGGAATTGCGTGATGCAAATGGCAGGCTTCTTCTGGGCAAAGAAGTGAAAGCATCTCGCAGAGGAGATCGAGAGAGCCTGAGCGCTGCCTCTGCTGCGGCCGGGGAAGTTGCAAAAGCAGTGAAAAAGGCCGACCTTTGGCTCGATCGCGCGAGGATGAACTAATGAACCATCAACGAAAACTTCAATTGCGATTCTTCACCAGCAGGAGAGGTCTGAGAACCATTGTCTTAACTTTAAGTGTGACCCTCATCCTTGCCTGCCTTATTGTTGCGGGTACCATCGTTTGGTGGCATTCGCTCCCAGCTCAGAATAATGCCGAGTATGTCGCGTTAGGCAGTTCCTTCGCTGCCGGCCCGGGTAACGTAAAGAGGTCTAAAGGCAGTCTCGCACTTTGTTTTCAATCGGACGCGAATTACCCTCATCTTCTGGCACGCCGGTATGGACTCTCTCTTTATGACGCCACTTGCTCCGGCGCTACGACTGAGGATGTTCTCAAAGGAGGCCAGTGGTTTCAAAAAGCGCAATTGGATGCCGTCAATCCGAACACGAAACTGGTGACAATAACGGTAGGCGGAAATGATGTGCATTACGGCGGATTGTTTACCGCATGGGCATGCGCCAACAAACCATCCCAAACCCCTCTGTTGGTTCGCCCTCTGGGTTGGTGCCACGTACCGGACTGGGACAAGGTGGAAAAGGGATTCCAGG
>JAATFE010000303.1 GCA_015655365.1 Terriglobales bacterium | reverse complement strand
GGCCCTGGACATCGCGCGGTGGGCTACGCGATCTACAAGCTGATCTCACGAGAGGCTGCCGGGCAACGCGAATTGAACGACCCGCGGGTGCAGCAACTGATCCGCCAGGGGCTGCGCGACGGGCACGCTCAACTGCTCAGGAACGCCTACTTTGAAATGCTGCACGACGAGGCCAAGGTGCATAACTACTTTGCCGATGAGATTCTCAAGAAGGGCGCACAGTAGGGACATCGCCGAGGCTGGTCGATCGCGAACGGCGATCTCAGGCCGCTTCTGGGGGCGTCCACGACTCGCGCGATGAGAAGCGGACGCTACCTTCGACTTCCGCCTGGGGGATCAGAGGTGGCAGAAGAGCGCGCCGGCAGGGGCTGAACAGGCAACAGCTGCGGAAAAACTCTGCTTGCTCAGAAATGCTTATGCCCTGACGTGACGCTTCTCGCCCTTTCGAAGGCGCTTTTCCATAACCTGCAAATTAGAGCATTTTCGGAATACATATAGACTTTTTAAGGGACGTGCAAGGTGCCTTTTCCTTGAGGAAAAAGGCACTTAGCCGCGTGCTTTCGGTCTACAGCAATTCCGAAAATGCTATAGCAGCGTTTCGCACCGGATTACCTTGAATTCGTGCTTTCCCCGGTCCCAGAATCGGGACCAGGGGCACCCAGTGTTGGGGCGGTCAGTGACCTAGCCGGGTCGCAGGGGGCTTGACCTCGATGACCCAAAGCGTACTCTGGAACGATTCTCTCTCCCCTGGTCGGGATGGATGAGCAGCGATCGCGGCAAAGTAAGGTGCATGCAAAACGGCCTTCGCACAGAGCGAAGGCCGCTTCGTACTGCCGAGGAATAATTGCCGTGTTACTTGAGGTTGCCGCTGGCGTCCATGGTGATTCCGGCCGGCCCCTTGTTCTTCTTCTCTTCGTTAGCCTTGCGGGTCCCCATGGCCTTGGTGCGCCAATCTTCCGCAGCGGCCAGATCGGCCTTGCGAGCCGCATCGTTGCCGAAGTCCACGTCCGCCTTGCGGCGGTAGATCAGGTTCAGGTAAGCCATTGCATCGTCGTAGTTGGCACGGTTGGCATTGGCCTGGGTAAGATACTGAAGGCCCTCTTCGACGAGCGGAGCATTTTCCGCCTTGAGAGTTTCCATCACCTTTTTGGGAGCCTTGACATTGCCCTCGCCGTCGTCGTTAATGCCGGCAGGCACCAACTCCTTCAGAGCATTCTGGTGCGCCTGGGTCCAATCGATCACGCCGATGGTGTAGGCAGCCTCAGGATCTTTGGGGTCGACAGCAAGAACTTTCTTCTGCCATGCCTTGGCCTCGTCCAACTTTTTGATGCTGAAATAAATGCCCGCTACCTGCTTCAGGCTGTTCACGTCGTTGGGGTCCCTGGCGAGGACCTCTTGGAACATGCCGATTGCCTGTTGCGCGGTGCTGAGGTTTTCGGGGGTATCCAATCCGGCTACCACGTTCTGTGCCAGGGCGGTGGCCAGATAGCTCTTGGCCATGGGCAGGCTGGGATCAAGCTGGGTAGCTTTCTGGAAGTGCCCGATCGCCTCTTCATAATGGGCGCTCTTGTAGGCATCCACTCCCTTGTTTAGCTGGTCACGGGCTGCAAGGCGGTTGCACCCGCTCATGGAAAGCACCATGCCGGCCAAGGCAACCGCGAGCGCCGTAATACGTGCGGGTCCATTCATGTTCGTATCCTTCTCCTTCAGGTCGCGCCTATCGATGCGCGCCTGGAATTAAGTACAGCTGGCCGCGGGCGGGAGTAACCGAAACCAGGATGGAAAAATTTTACTCCAGTTCTCCGCCGGGAATGAACCGCCCCAGACGAAGTTGGCGAGCCTGTAACAAACCGAGGCATTGTCACCGCCCAGGCTCCCTATTGGCCAGCCCCAACCTTGCGCGCCATCTTACCCTTAGCCGTCCACAACTGGCGCAGGGGGAGATGCCGATTGCTCCAGCAACCTTCCCTTTGCAGGGAAGATTGCTCAAAAGCGGTGTTTTACTGGCCTTCCATAATCTTCGGAGTCATCAGGCCGATATGGTCCACGTTCGCGGTCCTACCGATATCGATGACCTCGGCGACATAAGAGAAGTTCACATCGTCGTCGCCCCGGACGAACATAATGCGCTCGGCACGGTTGGCATAGATCTCGGTCAGACGCGGCAGCAGTTCAGCCTTCGCCACATCGGTTTCGTTGATCTTGTAGGAAACCGCGGCTCCAGCGCGCAAAACCTGAACGACGATGGTACGGTCAGAGTTTTGGGGGGTCTTGGTTTGATTCTTGGGCGGCTGAGGCACGAGAGCATCCAAGCCCTTGGGCGTCACCGGCACAATCACCATGAAGATGATCAACAGCACCAGAAGAATGTCGATCATCGGCGTCATATTAATGTCTGACGAGTAGCCTCCCCCGCCTCCAGTTGTCATTGCCATGGCTTAATACTCCTCGATTCCTGCGTATCGTTAAAGAGACAGCGTACAACCCGAGTTATTCGCCGCCCGCGGCAGAACCGCCTTCGCGCTTTTGCGTCAGCAAGCCCACGTCTTCCACACCGGCGGTGCGCACGGCGTCAATGGCGTCTTCGACTGCCCGAAACTGCGCACGCGCATCGGCGCGAACGAAGATGGTTTTGCCAGGCTTGTCGGCGAGCTTTTCGCGAACCTGAGCACCAAGCTCGCTTGTGGCGACCTTGTTTTGCCCCAGGAATACGCCGCCGTCGCGCGTGATAGCCACGACAATAGCGTCTTCCTTATCGGCATCCGGCATGTTGGTCGGGTTGTCGACCTTGGCCATGTCGACGGATACCTTGTTTTGGAGCATGGGGGTGATAACCATGAAGATGATCAGAAGCACCAGCATGACGTCGACCATGGGGGTGACGTTGATGTTGGAACTTACTCTACGAGCTTCGTTGCGAACCGCGATTCCCATTGTTTGGGCTCCGTGCCTGTAAATTTTTATTCCGGATGGCTTCCGGCGTTGCTGCGAATTATCTGTTTGGCGCGAGGGTTAGACTCGCGGGCAGAAGAGTGTTTCCGCTCTCCCGCCCGCGCAGTTTCCCGCTCGAACCGACAGCCGCCTCGCTTAGCGCTTGTGGCTCTGCTTGATGAAGTAGTCGACCAATTCGCTCGAGGAGTTATCCATCTCGACGTCGAACGACTCGACACGACCGGTGAAGTAGTTGAACGCCATGACGGCGGGGATGGCCACGAGCAGGCCGAAGGCGGTGGTAACCAGGGCTTCTGAAATGCCGCCGGCAACCGCGCCGATGCCCGAAGTCTTCTGGGTGGCGATCTGCTGGAAGGCGTTCAAAATACCGATGACCGTGCCGAGCAGGCCGACGAACGGAGCCGTCGCGCCGATGGTGGCCAGAACCGCAAGGCCCCTCTTCAGCTTGGCGTGCACGATGGCTTCAGCGCGATCCAATGCGCGGCCCGAGCTCTCGATGCTGGCTTCGGTGGGTGCACCGGCGGAAGCGCGGAACTCTTGCAGGCCAGCGGTCACAACCTCGGCGAGGTGAGACTTCTTGCTGCGGTCGGCAATCTTGATGGCTTCTTCAAGCTTGCTGTCCTTCAGGGCGCCGGCAACCTTGGGGGCGAATTCGCGCGACTGGTTACGAGCTGCGGTGAAGTACAGGTAACGGTCGATCATCACGGCCAAAGACCAGATCGACTCAATGAAAAGGATGATGGCGATGCAACGTGCAGGCCATCCCATGTGCTGCCACAGACCCATGGGGCTGAAGCTGACCGTCCCACCCTCTTCTTGGAAAAAGAGGGCCAGGCTGCTGACCGAATGCGAAGCGAAAGTTGCGAGCTGAGCGAGAATCACTGAATCGTTCCTCCTAAGGAGTTTCTTATGGACTGCGACTGTCTTACGGTTGCGGGGAATGCGGATCGTTTCGGATTCGCATTCCGGTCAAGAGCGAGGCCTCTGCCAAAAAGGAAGGCAGGAGCCAGGAGATTCATCATCCACCCAGTGTGAAGATTACGTTGACCGTAGTCTCCACTTCAACCGGATCGTTGTTAAGCAGGTAGGGCCTGTAACGCCAGGTCTTCACGGCATCGAGGGCGGCCTGTTGCAACATGGCCGGTCCACTGACGACGCGAAGGTTGGTGATCATGCCGGCCTTGGAGATGGTGGCTTGGAGCACCACCGTACCAGAGACACGGGCAGCCTTGGCGATAGGCGGATAAACGGGGGTAGTCTTCTGCAACAACATGCCGACGGCAACGCCAGCCGAGATGTTGACCTTTTTGGGAGCCTCGGCCTTGACCTTGGGCCCGGCCTGGCCAGCGAAGACGCTACCGATGACGCCACCCTGGGTACCGCCCAAGCCTTCCATACCGGCCACGCCAAAGTTGGCCGCGGGAGGCGCTTCCTTCTCGGCAACCATCTTGATGTCGTGCGGAATCCGGGTGGGAGCCGTCAGCTGGTTATTCATCATCTCCGACTGCACGCGCACAACGTGAACCTCTGTCGGCGGCGGGGGCGGCGGCGGGGGCGGCGGCGGGGGCGGCGGGGCAACCAAAAGCGTCTGCATGGCAGCCTTTGGCAGCGCCTCAGGGTAGATCAGCGGAATCAGGACGAGCAAAAGCAGAATTGAACCGTTGGTGATGAAAGTCACCATCATCCAATACTTGCTCTTGCTTTTGATCCTGCCCGCGGATTCAAACGTGGAATCTTCAAACATGGCCAGCCTCGAATCGGGTGTTGGTTACCTCTATTTAGACACCGGGGAAGTTGAAAATGTTCCCGGGTTTCTAAAAGTCATTGCAAACGCGAGTCCCTTTTTATCAGAACCACGCAACAGATGCAAAGCGTGCGACAAAACCGGCAAAAACACCGTAGTAAACCCTTTAAACTCTAGAACGCTTTGCGGCGGGGAGTACCACATTCTGGCCCTTCGACGAGCGCCATTCCTGCCACGCCACCAGCATAGGCGCCGCGACGGCAATGGAGGAATACGTGCCGATGAGAATGCCCACCACCAGGGCGAAGGAAAAGCCGCGCAACACCTGGCCGCCGAAGACGTACAGCGACAGCACCGTCAGGAAGGTAAGCCCCGAGGTGAGCACAGTCCGGCTCAGCGTCTGGTTGATGCTGCGGTTGACCACGTCGGGCAAAGACTCGCGCCGGTTGAGGCGCAGGTTCTCGCGGATACGGTCGAATACGACGATGGTGTCGTTCATGGAGTAGCCGACCAGGGTCAGGATGGCCGCAATCACGGTCAGGCTGATCTCCTGGTCGGTCAGCGCAAAGGCACCTACCGTGATCAGGGTGTCGTGGAAACAGGCAACCACAGCGGCCACGCCATAGATCAACTGGAAGCGGAACCACAGGTAGACCAACATGCCGAGCAGGGAGTAGAGCGTGGCCCACAAGGCCTGCTTTTCCAACTGCTTGCCCACGGTGGGGCCGACAACCTGCACATTGCGCACGACAAAGGGGTTGTTGTAATGAGCCTGCAAGGCATCGACGATCTGCTGACGGCCGGTATCGAGAGCGCCCTCATTGGTCTGCTCGGGCAGACTGATGAGGACTTCGTTGCCGCCGGCCTCATCCATGTTCTGGATATTCTGGATGCGCGCGTCCTTGATGCCCGCCGCATCGGTGGCCTGGCGAATCTGGTTGGTGTCGGGGACCCTGGCGAACTGCACCTGGACCTGCGTGCCGCCGCGGAAGTCCACGCTCAGGGGGACCGGGCTGCCGATTTGCGACCAGTGCATGCCCATCGAAACGATGCCGGCCACGCTGAAGATCAATGAAAAGCCGAGGAAGTACCACTTCTTCCCGAGCCAG
>JAATFE010000309.1 GCA_015655365.1 Terriglobales bacterium | reverse complement strand
GAAGGAATGGGACAACCCCATGGAGCACGCGATGCCCGCGGAAGCGCGGGTACCGGCGGAGTTGCGCGTGGGGCCGGTATCCGTAACTCCGGCTACCGTGCTGGCACCCATGGCCGGAGTCACGGACACGGTCTTCCGGCGCTTTATCCGCCACGCCAACTTGTTTACCGCCACCAGCGCTGAAGCCAACCCCGGCACCGCCATTGAGGCTACGGTCACCAATGCGCAGTCGGGCTGCGGACTGCTGATGACCGAGTTCACCTCGGCCGACGGCCTCGCGCGGATGCGGGAGACCAAGCGGCAGCGCTACCTGACTTTCTATGACGACGAGCACCCCATTGGGGCGCAACTGTTCGGATCCAACCCCGAGACGCTGGCAGAGGCGGCGCGGATTGTGGAAGAGACCGGCTTCGACCTGGTGGACCTGAACCTGGGCTGCCCGGCCAAGCGGGTGGTGGGCTCGAACGGCGGCTCGGGGCTGCTGCGCGACCTGCCCCGGATCGGCGAGATCTTCCGCGCTGTGCGCAAGGCGGTGACGATTCCCTTCACCGTGAAGTTCCGCATGGGCTGGAACGAGAAGCAGATTGTGTGCGTAGAGTTGGCGCGCATGGCGGAGGCCGAAGGGCTGAATGCCGTGGCGCTGCACGCCCGCACCCGCGAGCAGGGCTATTCCGGCCAGGCGCAGTGGGAGTGGATTGCCGCAGTGAAGCAGGCGGTGGGGATACCCGTCATAGGCAACGGCGACATTCGCACCCCGGAGGACGCGGCGGCCATGGTAGCGCAAACCGGCTGCGACGCGGTGATGATCGGACGGGCAGCACCGGCGAATCCCTGGATTTTCAGGCAAATTGCCCAATACACCGCGACCGGAAGCTATGAGCGGCCTACGCTAGACGACCGCTACCGGATGATTCGTTCCTACTTTCAGATGCTGCTGGCCGAGGCCGAGGCCAGCCAGGCGCTGCCCCGCGCCGCGCGCATGGGCGAGACCGCCGGCAGGATGAAGCAGTTTGCCACATGGTTCACGCATGGCGTTCCGGGGGGAGCCAAACTGCGCGGTGCCATCTACCAACAGCGCACCGGCGCCGATGTGCTGGCCCAGGTAGACGCATTTTTTGCCAACCGGCCTGCCAGCGACATGGACTGCGAAACAGGGCCGGAAAACGCGGAGCTAGCCTTGCCGGAGGGCGCGTTTCTGTACGATTGAGCGGGGTTATCTTGGATTTACCCCACTCGGAAGGATTCGCATTGCGAATCAATGCACGGCGACTAAGTGACATCTGCAAGGCTTGGATGTGCGGCATTGCATTGTTGTGCCTCACCGCGCCCGGCGCACTGGCGCAACGCTACACCTTTCGCGACTACACCGAAGGACTGGGCAACCTCGCGGTAAGCTGCCTTGCGCAAGACCGCACCGGCTACCTTTGGGTGGGCACGGAGAACGGCCTTTACCGCTACGACGGAAACCAGTTCAGGCGCTATGGCGCTCCCGAGGGCCTGCCAGCACGAGTCATTCAGAATCTTTTCCTGGGGACGGACGGAACCCTGTGGGTGGGAACGACCACCGGGATCTATTTTGAGCGCCAGGATGGCAGCTTCACCGAAGTGCAGCCTCCAGCTTCGTCCGGCCGGTTCGAGCAGCGCCTGGGGACAGCCTTCACATCCATAGCGCCGGACCGGGTCGTGACCACGGGGCGCAGCGGCGTCTACCTGCTTCGGCACACAGGTCCGGAACGATGGGTCGCCGAGGCGATGCACCTGGAAGGCAGTGCCATTTGGAGCGTGCTCTCAACTCCCGACGGTGCGCTGTGGTACGGCTGCGACACAGATCTGTGCCGGCTCGCGGGTGGAAAGACAACCCACATGCGAGCAGCATTGGGCCTTCCGGAAGACCAGTGGCTGCATCTGCTGCGGTCCCGGGACGGGCACATTTGGCTGCGTGGCGCCACCCACCTGGGAACGGTGCTGCCCGCCGAGCACAAGTTCGAGTTGCGAGACCTGCCCGGCCTCGGCAACGCCGTAGCCTACGTTTCACTGACAGAGGACGCGCAGGGCCGCATCCTGGCTTCGCAAGGACCTGCATTCGGGCTGTGGGAGGGTGGGCATTGGCGCATGGTAACAGCGCATAGCGGCCTTTCTCGCAACGACCTTTCCGCACTGCTTGTGGACCAGGAAGGGTCGGTCTGGATCGGGGTTGTGGGCCACGGACTGAGGCGCTGGATAGGCGAGGACCGCTGGGAAGCCTATACCGCGAGCGACGGACTGAGCGACGACATTGTGTGGGCTTCGCTGCGGGACCGGAGCGGCCGGTTATGGGTTGGCACCGAGTCGGGGGTCGATTGGATCCCCGCCGGCGGAGGCACGCCCAGGGCGTGGAAAGCGCCGGGCATCCAGACGGCTCGGGCAAACTCGCTGGCCGAAGCCGCGGACGGCAGCATCTGGGTGGGCAGCGGCGCAGGGAATGTGGTTCGCATCGACCCGAAAACGCTGGCCGGAAGGCAATGGAGGGTGGCGGAGGTCTACCGCGTTCTGGCGGACGGCGAGCATCGCCTGTGGCTGGCAACGGGCAGCGGGTTGTACGTGGTGAATACCGACGCAGCGGATCGCACCCCGCGCCCGGTAGAAGATGCTGCTTTTGCCAATCCGCGGCAGCGCTTCACGGACCTGACCCTGGACTCCGCAAGCCGCTTATGGGCGGCATCGGAACACGGCCTTTTCCGGTTGGACGGGAATGGCTGGCGGCGCATCGATCCAGGGCTCTCCGGCGTGAACCCCACGCAGATTGCCGCGGATCGGCAAGGAAACCTGTGGGCCGCGGGGTCGTTCTCCGGCTTGATGCGGCTGCGCATCGTGGGCGACCGGGTAGTGGAGTCGAAGCATATCGCCCGCCAACACCTGCTTTCGGAAGAGGTGGTCTCGCTGGCTGTGGATCGT
>JAATFE010000448.1 GCA_015655365.1 Terriglobales bacterium | reverse complement strand
GACAACAATTCCATCGAAGTCTTTGCGGAAGATGGCGAAACCGTCCTCACCAATCTCATCTATCCCGCTGCGACGAGCCAGGGCCTGGCGTTTTACGCTACGGACACCCCGCCCGGTTCCGCATCGGCACGCATCCGCGATGTCGAGTTTATTCCGCTCGAACAGCCGGCTGCTGCAAAGTAGCCGGCGAACTCAACCGTTAGGCCGTTCGGACCAGTCGTGGCGGGGATAGCGGCGCATCAACTCGCGGCGCACTTGCGGATAGAGCCGCTCCCAGAAACCGGCCAGGTCCGTGGTGGTTTGCACCGGGCGCCGACTGGGCGCAAGAAGATGAAGCACCACGGGGGTGCGATTGGGACCGATCCGCGGCGTTTCGCGCATGCCGAAGAAATCCTGCAGCCGCGACGCAATCCACGGAGCCTTGCCGCGCTCGTACTGGATCTTGACCTGGCGGCCGGCAGCCAGGCGCAGCGTGAGGGGCGCGAGCTCGCGCAGGCGATGCGCATTGAGCTTCTGTTCGAGCCGCGAGAAGAAGCTTCCGGCCGCGCCCTTCAAGTCGGTAAAGCTGCGGAAGCCGCGGCAGAAGTCCTTGAAGACCTCGAAAATATCGGGAACGGCGAAGCCCGCAAACTCCAGTCTTCCGAGCCAATGCTCCAGCGTCTCCGCATCGACGAAGCGCTCCATACCTGCTTCGAGCGCCTTTTCTGCCAGCAGACTCGCTGCGGCTTCCACGTCGGGTGCGGCGTTGTTCGACTCCTGCAAAATCAGCTCGTCGTAAATCAGCTGGCTTATCGAATCCACGCGCTCTGCCTGGCGATTCCACGTCACCTTCGTCTCTTCCCTCACATGCCCGGAAAACAGATCGATCAGCCATTCCGGCTCAATGCGGGCCATCAAGCGAATCAGCGGCAAGGGATTCTCACTGCGATCTTCCACATCGAGGGCGACCATGAACGGATACGACGGCGGCTCTCCCGCGATCTCTGCCGTGGCTCCCGTGGAGAGCAGCACTTGGTTGCCGCTCTTGCGCCGCGCCACGCGATCCGGAAATCCTGCCAGCACCGATTCGAGCAGCGCATCATCATCGTGGCTCGCCTGCTTTCCGAGGCGAGCCAATTTGCGCAGTTGCCGCAGTTGTTGTTGGGTGCGCTCATCCAGGGGCGCGTCGATGGCCGCCAGCAGGTCGTTGTGATCGCTGCGCGCACCGGAGCCAAGCAATGCCGCCGCAGTACATGCGGCTTCGCCCGCGCCGCGTTCCGTGGCCGCAACAATCATGCGCGACAAGCGCGGAGGCAGCGGAAAGCGCATCAGTTTCTGCGCCATCTCATCGCTTGTGCAGAGCCGGTCCAGCAGGCGCTCGGCATTTTCGACAGCCGCGGCCGGTGGCGTGTCGAGCCAATCGAGTTCGTCGGGATTGGCGAGGCCCATGGCGCGCAAGGCCAGGCAAAGCTGCGCCAGATCGCTGCGCATTATCTCCGGCAGGTCGTAGTCGGCGCGCTGCTGGTAGTCCAGCTGCGAGTAGAGCCGCAGCACGCGGCCCGGTCCGGTGCGCCCCGCGCGCCCTGCTCTCTGTTGCGCCGAAGCCTTGCACACCCTGCCAATGTTGAGCGTCGGCAAACCCGTCCACGGAGAGTACGCCGCCATGCGCGCCAGTCCGCTATCGATCACCGCCGTTACGCCGTCGATCGTCACCGAGCTCTCGGCAACGTTGGTGGCCAGGATCAACTTGCTTTGCTCGGCAGGAGCAACCACGCGGTCCTGCTCGGCAGGCGACAAATCGCCATGCAGCGGCAATGCGAGCAGGTTCGCGTGTCGCGCCAGCGGCGCACACAGGCGCATCGCGCGATGAATCTCCGCGACCCCCGGCAGAAAGACCAGGATGTTCCCGCTGTGGCCTTCGTGCAACAGCAATTCGACAGCGTCTTTGACCTGAATCTGAAGCGGTTCCGGCGAGTAGGGAAGATGCTGAACGGAGAGTTTGAAGAGTCTTCCCTCCGAGCGCACCACCGGGCAGTGATCCAGAAAATCCGCTATCGGCGCGGCATTGAGGGTGGCCGACATGACCACGATGCGCAGCTCCGGCCGTGTGCGCTGCAAGCGCTTCAACAATGCCAGGGCCAGATCGCTTTCCACGTGGCGCTCGTGAAACTCGTCGAGGACAACAACGTTCACGCCCTTCAAATGCGGATCCGACAACATGCGGCGCGTCAAAACGCCTTCGGTGACAAAGTGCAGCCGCGTGGCGGGTCCTGCCACCTTTTCAAATCGAACCTGATAGCCAACCGTCTCGCCGGCCTCTTCGCCAAACTCCCATGCCACCTGCCGTGCGGCCAAACGCGCAGCAATCCGGCGCGGCTCCAGCACTACCACTTCGCCGGAGACCGCGGACAGCAGCGCCGCCGGCACGCGCGTGGTTTTGCCCGCGCCGGGCGCTGCTTCCACCACCAGATTCGGGGTCTGTTGAAGAGAGCGAAGGATCTCCGGGATTAGCTCGTCTATGGGAAGAGAGGACGGTCGGCGCACATCTTCCATAAGACCCCAGTCCTCACGGCCAAGTCAATCGATAGTGCGCCTACTTGGCGGCCATGATGGTCGTGCTTCCGCCAATGCGCGTAGCTCCGCTGGGATGCTTGAGTCCATTGACGATTGCGGGCGGCAGGCCATCGTCGCCAAAGCGCGCCACGTAGAAGGCGAAGGGTGCATAGTCCGCACCGCCGAAGTGCAGGTTTTGCGCATCGCCGGTGTAGGGTTTGATGAGCTTGGAATCGTCGACGGCGCGGCCAAAAAAGACGATGGCGTCACGAAGGGTGTGGCCGTTGACCTGATAGGCATAAAGGTCGACGCCTTGGCGCGCAGCCAATTGCGCGATGAGGACGAGGGGCTGAAGCGCGAACCCCTGGTAGTGGGTCGCGTTCTCGTGGCGCGCCATCTCCTTCGGAAATGCGCCGTTGGAGTCGATTTCGCTAATAGCTTCTTTGTAAGTTTTCACGCCGAATTGGAAGAGCTTGTCGTCGGAAGCAACGACGCCGACGGAGGTTGCGCCGAGAGCGCGCCAATAGTGGTGATTATTGTTGGTGTCGCCGGGTTTCTCCTGGGAAATATCCTTGCGGGACGCGGTATCGAGCCAGGCGATGACGCGCTTCTGTTGAACGGGATCCAGCGTCGAGTCGTTGACGAGAACCGATTCCGTGATGGCGGAGGAACTGAGCGTCCATTCGACCTGATACCAGGCCTGGGAAGATTCCTCGCGGTCGTAGTCGAGCAGCGCGCGGGCCTGCGCCCACGCGTCGAGTTGGGCGAGCGCGCAAGCGGCTTCGGCGTGACTGCCGGTGGCGAGATATTGGTTCATCCCGGCGGTGATGCGGCTCTCGAACATGCCGTAGACGCGGGTTGCGGGACCTTCGGCGGGATTGACGGGCCCGCTCGAACCGGAGAGATAGTGGTGCGGGATAATCATCCGGCCGCTCGGCGGAGCGACGAGCGGGATGGCGATGCAGGAGTTCAGGCCCTTGATGGCTGCCCGCAGAAGCGGGTCGCTGGTGGACTTGAGAGCGGCCTGGCGCGCGGCGACGTCGACTACCGAGGCGTATGGGTCGATACCGTGCTGGGCTTGGGCAGAGAGGGCGACGGCGAGGGAGGCAACCAGAATTCCTAGGATATTCATTTCATAAGATGACATATGTCCTACCGCACTCTTGTCAACTCGCATGATTCTGGGAACAATTGGTTGTCCCTGAAATTCGGAGCCACGGGCAGTGCGGAGATGAGCTTGCGGGTGTAGGGGTGATTCGGGCGGGTGAAGAGATCCGCCGTCTTACGGCACTCGACGATTTCGCCTTAATATAGCCGGGTTGCTCTCGGACCTAAGACTCCAAAGGGCGATCAACCGGAACGGGCAAGGGCGCTCCCTGGAGAGCGACAAACTTGGCCGGGTTGCAGCAAGCCTTTGACAGGCGCGCCCGATCTGCCTGCATGGCCCGGTCTTCCTTGAGCCACGCCAAAGTCTGGCTCAGCACTTGGGCCGCGCCCGCATTGGGGGGCATGACGATGCGATAGTGCATCCACTTGCCGTCGCGGCGGGCCGCTACGATGCCAGCGCGGCGCAGATAAGCCAGGTGGCGGGAGATCTTGGGCTGGCCCTGCTCCAGAACCTCTACCAGATAGCAGACGCAGATTTCGCGATTGCCCATGAGGTTGAGCAGGCGGAGCCGCGTATTGTCTCCCAGCGCCTGAAAGAAGAGGTCCATCTGGAATGGAGACGATTTTCCGGCCATGTCTTATTTATACGCATTGACGAATATGTTAGCAAGGGATATAGTCGCTTTAACGAATATATCCTTAGGGAGCGTGACATGGCAGAGCAGATATTGGATTCGGTCCGGTCGAAGTACGGAGCGGTGGCGGAGAGTTCGCTGTCGAGCAACGATGCGGGCGTAAAGGCTGTAGCGGAGGCCTTTGGCTATACAGCCGAGGAGCTTACCTCGATTCCCGCGAAAGCCAACATGGGCTTGTCCTGCGGCAATCCCACGGCGACGGCCCACATCCGGCCCGGCGAGGTGGTGGTGGATCTCGGCTCCGGCGGCGGGCTCGACGTGTTTCTTGCGGCGAGGATGGTCGGCCCCGAAGGCCGCGCGATTGGCATCGATATGACGCCGGCCATGATTGAGCGGGCGCGCGCCAACGCCAAGGCTGGCGGCTAT
>JAATFE010000094.1 GCA_015655365.1 Terriglobales bacterium | reverse complement strand
CCATCTACGGCTTTGTGCTGCGCCTGACCCACAAAACCGACGTGAAGCTTTACGCCTATGCGGGCACGATTCTGTCCGCGATTCAGCTCTTTTTTCTGGTAATCCTGAACTTTGCCGCTCCGCCGTTCGCCCTCTTCAATGGCCCTCTGCCAGCGGACGGCAACGGCCTCAATCCCCTGCTCCAATATCCCGAGATGGTGATTCATCCGCCCATGCTCTACCTAGGCTACGTGGGCTTCTCGGTCCCCTTCGCGTTTGCCCTGGGAGCGCTGATGATGCGCTATCCCGGTGAAAAGTGGATCAAGATCACGCGCGTCTGGACCATGGTCACGTGGCTATTTCTGACCTGCGGCATCTTCCTGGGCATGCATTGGGCCTATGCCGTGCTGGGCTGGGGCGGCTACTGGGGATGGGACCCGGTGGAGAACGCCAGCTTCATGCCGTGGCTCACCGGCACCGCCTTTTTGCACTCGGTGATGATGCAGGAAAAGAAGGGAATGATGAAGAGCTGGAACGTGTGGCTCATCTTCTCGACTTTCCTGCTGACGATGCTGGGCACGCTGCTGACTCGCGCCGGTTTGGTCAGTTCGGTGCATGCCTTTGCGCAGTCGTCCATCGGCACATGGTTTGTGGCCTTCATGGTGTTTGTGCTGGCGGTGTGCATCTTCACCTACGTTTTGCAGCGCAAGCATTTGCAGTCCGATCACCAACTGGAGTCGCTAGTGAGCCGCGAGTCCAGCTTCCTCTTCAACAATCTCGTTTTGCTGACCGCCTGCTTCGTCATCCTTTGGGGAACGCTGTTCCCCGTCCTCAGCGAATATGTCGTGGGCAGCAAGGTCACCGTGGGCGCGCCGTTCTATAACCGCGTGGCCATTCCGATCGGGCTGTTCCTGCTGTTCCTGACCGGCGTGGGCCCGCTGCTGCCCTGGCGGGCCACGTCACTCAAGAGCATTCGGCGCAACTTTGTGCTGCCGGTGATCGCACTGTGGGCTGCGGTGATTGTTTGCCTGGCCGTGGGCGTGTGGCCCTGGAAAGACGGCGCGTTCGACACCGGCAACTTTTATGCGCTGGTGGCCTTTGGCATGGCGGCGGGCGTGATGACCGCGATTCTCTCCGAGTTTCTGCGTGGGGCCGCGGTGATTTCCAAACAGACCGGGCGCAATTTCTTTGTGGCGATCTGGCTGCTGGTTCGCAGAAACACCCGCCGCTACGGCGGCTACATCATCCACATCGGCGTGGTGGTGATTGTGATCGGACTGGCCGGTTCGGCCTTCAATCGCAACCAGGAGCAGGAACTGGGGCTACACGGCAAGCTGCTCATTGGCCCTTATACGCTGGAGTGCACCGGCTTTACCCAGGACTCGAACCTGAACTACAACACCGAATACGCCATGCTGGACGTCTATCGAAACGGCAAGAAGCAGTTCCAGATGACACCCGAGAAGCGCGTCTACGAGGCCAGCGGACAGCCGCAGACCATGGTGGCAATTCATTCAATTCTCAGTTGGGACCTGTACGTGGTGTATGAAGGCGCCAATCCGGACACCGGTCAGCCGATTATCAAGGCTTTCCTGAATCCGCTGGTGGGCTGGATCTGGGCGGGGTTGGTGGTGCTGGTGTTCGGCACGCTGATTGCGCTGGTTCCCAGCCAGAAACCGGCGGCGCAGAAGGGAGGCCAGCAATGAGGTCTTTCAAAAATCCCGGGGGTTGGATGAAGGGCGCGCAGGCATTGGCTCTGGCCGTGGCGGTTTGCTTTTCGTTGGGCGCCACCGATGCCGGTTCGCGCTTCAACGACCTGGGGCATCGGTTGATGTGCACCTGCGGCTGCGCGCAACTGCTGGGCGAGTGCAACCATGTGGGGTGCACGGAGAGCGGACGGGAGCGCGGCGAACTGAGCGATGGCATCAGCTCCGGCAAGAACGACAAGGAGATTCTGGCGTCGTTCTCGGCCAAGTATGGAGCGACCGTGCTGGCCGCACCCACCACCAAGGGTTTCGACCTGGTGGCCTGGGTCGCACCGTTCGCGGTTTTCGCGGCGGCGCTGCTCGGCACCATTCTGCTTATCCGGCGATGGATCGCTTCTCCGGCTGGCAAGGCACAGGCAACCAAGTTCGCCGACTCGGCCAATCAGGATCCCGAAACCAAGGCATTGCGCGAAAAGATTCGCCGGGAAACCGGCAGCGACGGAGGCTTTTGAGCCATGACTGAAATGCAGGGAGTAGTGGCCGGCTTGCTGCTGGCAGTGGCGCTTTTTGTTTACACGTTCTGGCCGGAGAACGTCTTCGCCCGGCAGCGCGAGAAAAACCAACTGGATTACCTGTTGGAACGCAAGGAACAGCTTTACGAAAACCTGCGCGATTTGAGCTTCGAGTACAAGGCCGGGAAGTATCCTGAAGAGGATTTCAATGAGCAGCGCGCACAGCTTGAAAACGAGACGGCGCAATTGCTGGCCGAGATTGAACTGTTGCAGAAGGTCTGAGTCCGTTCATTTGCTTTTCGTCAATCGAACCATCATGCATTTATAGGAATCCATTACGACCATGAGATCGACTAAGTACGTGCTTCGCACTCTTACCGTGAGCCTGCTTCTTTCGGGCGCTTTGGCTCTTGCCGCAACCGTCACCGGAACGGTAACCAACAAGACCGTCAACAAGCCCGCGGCGGGCGATGCGGTGGTGCTGGTGGACGTGCAGGCCGGCATGGGCGAGGTGGCCCACGCCACCACCGACGCCAAGGGGCGCTATTCGCTCACTTTGCCAGGCAACAGTTCGTACCTGGTGCGGGTGACCCACCAGGGCAGCACTTATTTCATTGCGGCGCCCGCGGCTGGCGCATCCGGCGACCTGACCGTCTATGACGTGGCCGCCAAGGTGCAAGGCGTCTCCATCGAGGCCGATGTAATGGAGATAGAGAGCGACAACGGCCAGCTCAAGGTGATCGAGCGCTACTTTGTGCACAACACGAGTTCGCCGCCAGTGACCCAGTGGAGTCCTCGGACGTTTGAGATCGTGTTGCCGGCCGAGGCGGTGGTGAACGCCGTCGAGGGACAGCGGCCCAACGGACTGCCCACCTCCATCAAGCTGGATTCGACGGGGACAAAGGGGCACTACGCCTTCAACTTCCCCATCCAGCCCGACAGTGGGGAGAAGGACACGCTGTTCCAGATCAGCTATCACGTGCCCTATAGCAACGGGAAGTTCACCTTCAAGACGCAGCTCACTTTGCCGGCCGACAATCTGGCCGTGCTGCTGCCCAAGAGCATGACGCTGACCCAGGGTGCGGGAGCGGCCTTCAAAGCGGTACCGGAAGACGCCAATCTTCAGACGCTCATCCTCAAAAACGTGATGCCAGGCCAGGCGGTAGAGTTCACGATCTCCGGCACCGGATCGATGCCCCGCGAGGACCAGAACGCGCAAAGCGCAGGGCCGGGCGCCGCGACAACCGGTAATCAGCCCGGCGGCGGCATCGGCACGCCGATCGATACGCCCGATCCGCTGAGCAAGTACAAGTGGTGGATTCTGGCCGGGCTGGCGCTGGCATTGGCTGCTGCAGCGGCCTTTCTGCTGCGCCGCCCCTCGGGAGCACAGGCAACAGCGGCCGGAGCACAGGCCGGGGCCGGCTATGCGAACGCCGCGGCCTTCCAGACGGTGGCAACGCCGTCGAGCAAGAACTCCGACCTGCTGAGCGCGCTGAAGGAGGAGCTGTTCGCACTGGAGAGCGAGAAAATCAACGACACATTGACGCCCGAGGAGTACGCACGCGTGAAAGCGGCGCTGGAGATCGTGTTGAAGCGCGCGCTGACAAGGAACAGCTAACTGCTGGTCTCCAGGTCTTTGACGGAGTGATTTTGCGCCTTGAGTTCGAGCTTTCCCCAAGTCCCAAAAGCGGGACCTGGGGCACCCAGGGTTCATCTTGCTTCATGCGGTCAGAGATCTAACTGACTTTTGCGCCGGTAGAACCGTCCAATACAGGGATCCGCTTGCATGGAGCGGTGAGACCGAGACGTAAGAGCTCGCAGCTAAGACAAAGAATATGAACCTTTTCAAGACCACTGTTCTGCTTACCGCGCTCTTTCAAAACGATCACCAGGCTCCCAATTACGAGCACCAATATCAAGAGTGCGAAAACGATAATCTGTGTGATCGTCTCGGGCCAGTTCACGAAATCCAGAATTCCTTGGCCCCACACTTCCAGAAGATGAAAAAGATTTTGAGTGTACATGCTCTCTCATATCGACCAGTTCGTATTTCTCTTCCAAACAACTGATAAAGGACATTATCAAACATAGATGACAGCAGTCGTGGGTCAAACTTATCCCTTATGCCCTTCTGCTCCAAGTGAGCAGAAGTAGGGGGTGAGAGCACGAGCGCCACGTACAAAGCCGAAACCAAAACCGTGGTTTTTTACACCGGCACACCTCATGCAATCATACCGGGGTTTGCAGTCAATGACGCAATTAGACTGACTCGATGGGATGAAAGCAAAATAGACCAAATGGGCAGGTTTTGCCGAGCGAACCCGGCAGACAGTGCCGACTATGCCTACTGCTTCAGCAAGCTCCAACTGTTCTAAATGACCACAGATGTTCCGTAAATAAAGCCAAAGGCGGCAGTCGCCCATGCACCTAACGCATTACTTTGGTATTAGATAGAACAGCACGATCACCTCTTTTACGCCTTATCTAGGGCGTGTTAACACTATCTAAGGGATTCGACGATCAGAACGAAATTGATAAAGGCGAGGAAGACCACATCGAGCTTTTCGAATCTGGAGAAAATACGGCGGAAGCCTTTCAGCCCGCGGAAGAGCCGTTCCACTTCGTTTCTTTTCTTGTAGACAGAGCGAAGACTGCCGCCGTTCGAGCATTCGCGGCAACCATATGAATCTTGGTGTTCCATCCGCCGCGGGATTTACCGATGGCCTGGGGCCCGTTTTTTTTGAGGTCGAGTCTAGCGAGAAGGCTTCAATCTTGATGCGCACGATCTGCTCGGTCTGCAACTGCTCAAAAACACGATCCAGAACACCGTTCTTGGCCCAGCGATTCATGCGGGTATAAATGCTATGCCAGTTGCCAAATCGAGCCGGAAGTCCTCGCCATTTGCAGCCTTGCTCAGCAACATACAGAATCGCGTTGAGCACTTGTAGGTTCTACAATTTCACATTCCCACGCTGAATCGGTAGGCTGTCCTTGATCCTTTTGTACTGCTCAGCAGTGACTTCCATTAAGTTCAATTATAACAAAATTAGTGTTAACACGCCCTAGTAAATACCTGTCCAACATTGTGGCACCTAAATTGCTACATATTTGGCAGTCCATCTTCACTGCACAAGACTAAGGAGCATTGAATGAATATCACGGGTGTCAGTAACTTAAGTGGACTTAGTAGTGCATTTGCATCAGGCGGGTTAGGGGGCAGCAAAGCTGCTGGTGGTTCATCAGCGGCTTCAAGCAGTGATTTGAGCATCTCCCAAATTCGCGACAAAGTAGACCTACTCGCCACTAGCGGCCAGTTGACAACCGCACAGCAAAGAGCGATGATTGCTGCGGGATTTCAAGACCTTGACGCCAGCAATCCGAATTATCAACCTGCGTCAGAAACTGGTAATCTCCGTACAGACGCCCAAACAATCAATGTGAATGCTACGCTACAGAGCATATCAAGCTTTTATGCTTCAAAGGGAGACGCCGATTTGGCAACCACCTACAGCGGTCTTGCTGACCTTCTTCAAAAGGATGGAGCCACGTCCAATTTAAATGTAACCGCTTAGGTTGCCAGAGGTTCTGACGTGCGGTTAAATTTGTCGGCGTGGCGATGTTTCTTCACCCTGAAGGCCGCTGGCTCTGTCAACAGCATCCATAGCCGTTACATGCAAACTCACACGTTTTTGGAGGATCGCCATGCGGAAGCTATTTTATGCCATCGTCTCTACCTTGATAATTTTCTCCAGTTCTTTGGCGCAGCTTGGACAGGCCCAAGCACCTTCCGAAAGTAGAGTGTATGAAGGTGAACAACATCTGACTTCCTTTCTGGTTAACGCTGCCAACGCCACACCGCTCGCCCCTCGAGTAGTTGCGGAGCCTGACAAAGTCACGCCTGACGGAACGGCTCCATTACTTACGTACATTGCCACTTGGAACACTTGCGGTCAGGCGACTTCGGCTTCTACGTTGGTGTGCGAGAATGATTCGAATGCAAATATAACGACCAACCACTATCCTACGGGTTCATACAAAGTCTACGAGGTTGTCAGGATTCTTGGGTTTGGATCATACCCGGTTGCCAAATTAGGCGGAAAAACCGGAGCCAGTTTACCACAAGGTACCGTCGTAGAGATGGATCAGCTATGCGGCACGAACTACGCTATTTGCACCATCGGACAGACCGTCTCCGGTTATCAGTATTGGTATGACATTACAAGCGACCTCGCTTCCGGCTGGGGTAATCTCTTCTATGTTCAATCCACAGGCCTCAACAATCCAGGCACGACCCTATCTGCATCATTGACCATTATGCAGTGACCTAAGAGCTACTGTTTGTTTCTTCTGCCTGCCCCGGAATAGAGGGGGATTTTGGTCCAGCCCATCTGTGTATCAAGGCCGCAGCCGCTAGCGCGGTGCCTTCAGCAGCCTTGACATGCGGACCTGAAGGCTGGACTACGCTGCCATTATCCGGGGCAGGTAGGTTTTACAAGCTGATTCCGTGCTCAAAACCGTGGTCGATCATCGGTTCGATCTCAGGCTGAATAGACTGCTGAGGCGTAATCTCTGGCATATGCGCGCTCTCGTGGGAAACGTCATGCCCCAGCGCTGTCGGCAGCTTTTGAATTCTGCCACCTTACTCGCCGGACCTGAACCCCATCGAGAAGGACTGGTCCAAACTCAAACAAATCCCTCGCTCGGCCAAGGCAAGAACCAAAGAAGCCTTGGAAAATGCCATCGCCGAAGCTATCCGGCTGATCACTCCTAACAACGCAAAGGCATGGTTCAAACACTGCATCAGCGGTCCACAGTAATGCCTAAAGCACTCTAAAGCCTCGTCGATGTCGACTATGAAGCTTTTGCGGCACGACTCAAGTCGCGCCCTTTCAAAACT
>JAATFE010000262.1 GCA_015655365.1 Terriglobales bacterium | reverse complement strand
GTATTGCGTATCGACAGCAAAACCGGTCCGGTCGATCTGCCGGTCAAGGCCGATCCGTCCGCTGGCGGCTTGGTGCTCGATCATCCGGCGCCCCCGCTGCCTGAAGGCGAATTGACGGCAGTGTTGCACGCCAAATGGGGCTTTGACGACTGGGAGGGTCCGCATTTCCGCCTCCGTGCAGCCGCTCCCGGCAGGTGGAGTCTGGCCGCAGGCGATCAGTCGGCCCTCGTGGTTGGCCGCGAAGATACACTGCACATCGAGAGCGACAACGCCCTCTGCGTCGATAAGGTTGAGAAGTTGAATGCCGCCGGGGGTTCCGCGACTCTGGCATGGAAGATGCCCAAGCCGGGAACGCTGGAGGTTTCGGTCCCGATGCAAGATACCGCGCCGGGACCGGTCACCCTCCAAATCCACCAGTTCGGACTGGCGAAGCCTGACAACATGATCCTGCAGGCGTATGCCGAGGCTGCCTCGTTGGACCGCTTGACGCTGAATGCCGGCGACACAGAGGCCCTGCTGAAGGGAACCCGGCTGGACGAAGTGGCGAACGTGGAGCTGGAAAGAATCGCACTGATGCCTTCCGCGCTGAGCCGCGTGCAGGACTTCGATCAATTGGCGCTGAAAGCCAGCCAGTCCACCGCTTCCCTCGATCCCGCAAAGCGCTACACTGCCCACGTGCAACTGCGGGACGGCCGCTACTTGAAAGCGCCCGTGACCGTCGGACCGCCTCGTCCGCAAGTCACGCTGATGAGCAAGGGCTCGCAGGACGGGGCCGTAACCGCTCCCTCACCGGTGCGCCTGGGCAGCGCGGACGACTTGCCAGTGCAAGGCCGTTTTGTCTTTTTCCTCAAATCGAAAGTACCCGCCAACTTTCCCCGCAGCCAGAAGGTTGAAGTGGCCGCGGTGGATGGCAGCTTCCGCACCGTGCTCACCCTGGCCGATGGCAGCCTGATGTTGGAAGACGCGCAAACCGCCATGGGCATTGTGGAGCCGCTGGCCCGCTTTGGCTCCTCCGCCTTTGGGCCTCTGCAAGCACGCGTTCTCTCCGCGGATGGAGCCTCCGGCGACTGGATGCCTCTGGGAACGCTGGTGCGACTGCCCGGTTTCAAGGAACTGCGCTGCCCTCACGCTGTGGTCAAGCCTTGCACCCTGACCGGAACCAATCTGTTTCTCGCCACCTCGGTCGCATCCACGGCGGACTTCAGCAACGCCAGCGACGTACCTCCACAATTCACCGGGACCCAGCTCAGCGTGCCTCACCCAGCCAACGGCGCGCTCTATTTAAAATTGCGCGACGACCCGCAAACGATACAAACGCTGACCTTGCCGGTGATGCCGTCCGGTTCCGCGGGAACGCCCGCCACAGCCGAGCCGGTTCCTCCCGTGGCTGCGCCGGTCACCGCGCCGGCCGCGACTCCCGTAAAAACCGAGCCGTGACGCGAGGCTGCAAAAAAGCGCCGCATCAGAGGCAAATCTCCCCTTCCGCAACCCGCGACACGAACGGTAGCGCGTTGGTTCTTCTTCGGCCACACCACGCCTTACTTTGATCTTGGCTTGATTGTCGGTTCTTTACCTTATTTAGACCCACGTGCGGAATTGTGCATCTTAACAATCAGCCAGCGCCGCGCGGACTCGGCTTCCCCTTGTTTTCCAAGTCTTGGCGCGATATCGCAAGAAAATCGGCTTCCCAGCCAACTTGCGCAAGAGTGCACAGTATTTCCATTTCTTTAGAGGAATACTGGCAGCGAACAACTCCCGATTGTGCGAATTCTCGGGTTTGTTGCCTTCGGCACTGTTCTCCGGGCACCCGCAGTTGTCCGGTCGGTATCCGGAACCTCGATATAGCAGTGATTCTGGCTGGGCGCGTTCTTTTCGAGTCGCGCACAGCCGGCACGCCTTGGCATGAACCGACAGCCTGGAAGACCACTTGGAGCCCCGCATGAGCCTCATTCCAGATCTATTCGCAAGTCCTGAAAAGCAGGAAACCCAGTTTGCCGAACTTGCAGAGGCCGAAAATCAAGCCGTTCAGAAGGGCATGAGATATAGCTGGAACCGCGGTGCTGCGGGCGCAATGCGGCTTATCCTGAAACGAGGCCAAGCTGGCCTGCTGTTCCTGGCCGCCCTGTCGATGGGGTCCACATGCGCCCAGGCGCAGGGCGTCTTCGTCACTCCGCAGCCGGTCCACACTCCATCCGCACCGCAAAGCGTCACCGTTGCGGCCCAGACCGCGGGCACCGTGGCTGCCGTCCAGGTACTGACGCTCGGCACGCCCAATCTCGACTTCCTGGCCGGCACCGGGGCATCGACTTGCGGTGGCGCAGTGCTTGCCGCTGGTGGTACCTGCACGCAATTCGTTACCTTCACGCCAGCCTATCCCGGCTTGCGCATGGGCGCGGTCGTCCTGCTGGACGGCGCGGGGAATGTTCTGGGCACTGCCTATCTTTCCGGCACAGGCCTGGCTGGCCTGGGGGTTCTGGTACCCGGCAACATGACCCGGATCGCCGGAAATGGCGATTACAAGGATTCGGTGGTCGATAACGTCCTCGCCACGGCGGCCGAGTTGTTTCTGCCTTCCAGTGTGACCTTCGATGGTGCCGGCAACATGTACATTGCGGATACGTTCCATTATCGGATTCGCAAAGTCGCCGTGCCGGTTCCTCCCGCAATTATTGGGATCATCACGACCATCGCGGGCGGCGCTACCAACGGCTATACCGGCGATAACGGACCGGCTGCAAACGCGAAGCTGAACGCGCCGTACGGGATAGCGATCGATGGCGCGGGCAATCTCTACATCGCCGACACTGCCAATAATGTGGTTCGAAAAATTACGGCGGCTACCGGCATTATTACCACGGTGGCAGGTAACGGCGCCCGCGGGTTCGCAGGGGACGGCCTTGCCGCCACGGCGGCCGAGCTGGATTCACCCCAGACAGTCGCGATCGACGCCAGCGGCAACATCTTTATTGCCGATACCGAAAACCAGCGCATCCGCAAGGTCGATGCGGTCACGGGAATCATTACCACGGTGGCCGGTAGCGGCACACAAGGCTACGGAGGTGACGGGCTCTTGGCAACCTCGCCCCAGACGGCACTCGCGCTTCCCGATGCGGTCGCCTTCGACGCTCAAGGCAACATGTATATTGCCGATTCCCTGAATAACCGGATACGCAAGGTTGCCGTGCCGGTCCCCCCCGCGACGGCCGGCATCATCGCTACCTTTGCCGGAACAGGCGGGTTGGGCTACACGGGCGACTTTGGACCGGCGATGGCGGCAACCATGAATGCGCCCTCCAACGTCGCTGTCGATGCTGCCGGCAATGTCTATATCGCGGACACGCAGAACAACGCGATCCGGAAGGTCAACCCCATCACCGGAATCATCTCTCCTGTCATCGTGTCTTCGGTCGGCGAATCGGTTCAGCCGGCCGGAGGCTTGCTTGGCAATTCCCTTTACGGACCGATTGGACTCTATGTCGATGGCAGCGGGGATGTGATTGTTGCCGACACCTTGAATATGTCGGTTCGCAAAATCCAGAGCAATCTTGTGGCGCTGGATTTTACGATTCCCCCAGTCCGCCAGGGCGACAAATCCCAAGCGCAGAATCAGACCGTTGAAAACGACGGCAATGCTCCACTCGATGTGACCGCGATTACCCCCGACGCAAATGCCGCGTTGGATGCGACGGCGACCACCTGCACGACCGGCAATCCCTTTCTGCCGGTCGCCAGCCGATGCGTTGTCGGAGCCGTATTCGCGCCGTCTGTTGCCGGCGATCCGCTGGTTGCCAATATCGATGTCGGACAGACAGGCGACACCGTCAACTCGCCGCTCGACATCCAACTGTTCGGAGACGCCACCCTCGTCAATTCGACAACAGTCGTGGTCGCTTCTAGCCACAACCCGTCCAACTTTGGGCAGAGTGTTACCTTCACGGCAACCGTCACCACAGGCGCGACGACGGGCAACCTGACCGGCACGGTCACCTTCTTCGACGGCGCAGCGACATTAGCTGCCAATGTTCCCCTCGCCGCCCCCGGCACAACTGCAACGGCAACCTTTACCACTACGACGCTGGCGGTCGGACTGCACCCGATCACCGCCTCGTACAGCGGAGACACTGGTCATTTCGCTAGCACGTCGACCGACAACGGGGGCTTGCCCCTGCCGCAGATCGTGGATGAAGTCACGGCGACCGGCCTTGCTTCCAGCCTGAACCCCTCTGCTATTGGCCAGAACGTCACCTTCACCGCGACAGTGACAACTTCCGGTGGCGGC
>JAATFE010000362.1 GCA_015655365.1 Terriglobales bacterium | reverse complement strand
GACGCCGTGCCCAGGTGAAGTGCTGCGCGTTCTCTATTTCGGCGGCTGCGGTTTTTCGTCGGTGGGATGCTCACCCATGGGAGGGTGCGGGCCGTGCTCGGGCGGGATGACATAGGGCTCAGGGCCCAGATGGCCGCGATGACAGGTGCCGCAGGTGACTCCAGCTCCGGAGCTGTCGATCATGGAGATGTAGTTTTTGTTGATCTCCTCGGTCATCTTGAACATCAACCGGGCCGTGGATTTTTCCGGCATGGCGTCGTCGGCAAAGTTGAGGCGCGGGCGGCCGTTGGGGCCGATGTTGTTGGGGTCGGCGGTGTGGCAGGTGCTGCATTTCGCGCCCAGGGAGCCCTCCCACTGCTCCATGATCTCGTGGACCTGCTGCCCGGTCAGGGTCTTGGGCAGCACCTTCAGGTTGGTGGGGGCGGGATAGGTGCGCGGGGGCGGCGAGACGTTGGGTGCGGCTTGCGGGGCCTGGGCAACTGTGGTGGCGGCGAAGGTGGCCGCAAGCAGAAGAGCAGTGGCGGCGGATAGGGATAGGGAAGAGGTTTTCAAGCCTGAAGTCTCCTGGTAATGCCGGGATGGTTATCTTTTTGGACGAGATTGCGGGTAACGCGGCTTCAATATTCGGTTGAGAGACGAGCGGAGTTCTTCAAAGGCTAGCGCATTGCCTTCGGGCCGGAGACGCAGTGGTGCCCGGCCAGGACAAAGCGCAGCGGCCAGTCCACGGCCTCGTGGATGCCGATGCGCGGAGTGATCCGTACTTCGCCGGGCTTGTAGCCGTCGTCGCGCACTTGCAGCACCGAGCCGGGATCGGCGACGTCCAGGCCGTTGTGGCCGGGGCGGGTGAGCGCCAGCGCCTGGCAGAGGCGGCCGGGGCCGGAGGTAAGCTGGCGGGCCAGTTTTTCGGGGGCAAGGCCGCTGGCTGCGAGGTCGCGATTCAAGGCCATTTGCGCCATGCCGGCCACTGGTTCGAGAGCGCGCAGCAGCAGGCAGCCCGCCCGGCCCTCCGTCTCGCAGGAGATATTCATGCAGAAGTAGCGGCCGTAGATCGCATAGACGTAAGCGTGGCCGGCGTGGCCAAAGAGAACGAGAGTACGCGGCGTGGGGCCGCGATGGGAGTGTGCAGCCGGATCGGGCGGATCATTGTGAGGGCCGAGATAGGCCTCGACCTCCACGATGCGACCGGCCAAAAGGCCAGCGGGGGTAAGATGCACGAGCAGCTTGCCCAGCAGGCGTGGCGCAACCAGTTCCGGCGCGGCCTCAAAGAAGGCGCGCGGCAGAAGGCGGCCGGGGGAATCCGTGCTTTCCCATGTCTCAGAATCGAGATCTCCACCCCACGGACGAAGACCTGTCCGCGGGGACCCCGAACCTGGGGCACCCAGATTGCGAGTTATTTGTGAGCTTTCTTCCATTCCTCGATCAGGGCCAGCACCTCTTCCGCGTGGCCGGCGGGTGTGACTTTGGGAAAGACGTGCAGCAGGGTCTGGTCCGGGCCGATGACGAAGGTGGTCCGCTCAATGCCCCAGACTTTCTTGCCGTACATGTTCTTTTCCTTGAGCACGCCAAACTGATTGCACACTTTCTCGTCTACATCAGCAAGGAGTGTGTAGGGCAGGTCGTATTTGGCGCGGAACTTGGCCTGGGCCTTGGGCGTGTCGCGCGAGATGCCAAGCACCACGGCGCCAGCCGCTTGCAGCTTTTTGAAGGTGTCGCGAAAGCCGCACGCTTCAATGGTGCAGCCGGGCGTGTTGGCCCTGGGATAAAAGAAGAGTACGACCGGCTGGCCGGCGTAGTCGGAAAGGCTGACGGATTTGTCCTCGTCGGTTTGCAGGGTGAAGTCGGCAACTTTTGCATTGAGTTCCATGGCGAAATTCCTCGTATGGTAAGTAGATAGTCCGAAGAGGCTGTTAGGATGCATTATTCCCGAGGTGGGCGGCAGATGTCATTGCGCAGCAAGAGAGTTATGGGATTCTTCGCGGGCGGAGCGGTTTTGGCTGGGCTAGGGGTGCTGGCACAGGCGCAGTACCCAGGGCAGGTGACCAAGACGAGCAAAGACAACCCCGAATTGCGTGCTGTTGCCGTGCTGGAGTGGACCGGGGAAGCAGGCAGTCCCAAGGCCAGCCGGCTGGTTCCCGTTACCGTGCTGGACGGCGGCAGTCTTCAGGACGGAGGCATCTACATGGCCCGGCCCGAGCCGCTGGCGCTGGCCGGCGAAGTGGAGTACGAGCTACAGCAGAACGGCAAG
>JAATFE010000137.1 GCA_015655365.1 Terriglobales bacterium | reverse complement strand
GCATCTCTGCTTGACCGCAAGATGAAAAAATCCTCCGCGTGGGTTAGCAGCGCGGTCGTACTGGCGGCGCTGGTTGGCGGCCTCGGCTTTATCGGCTTCCACGTCGCCCAGGACCTGGGCAATGTAACCGTCGGCAGCATCTGGCCTTATCTGCTGCTGGGCGTGGCGCTGTTGATCGCCCTCGGCTTCGAGTTCGTCAACGGCTTCCACGACACGGCCAATGCCGTGGCCACGGTCATCTATACCCACTCGCTCGACCCCAATATCGCGGTGGTCTGGTCGGGCCTGTGGAATCTGGCCGGCGTCCTCACCTCCACCGGCACGGTGGCCTTCACCATCATCACGCTGCTGCCCGTCGAGCTCATTCTTCAAGTCAGTTCCGGCGCCGGCTTCGCCATGGTCTTTGCGCTGCTCATTGCCGCCATTCTGTGGAACTTGAGCACCTGGTGGCTGGGCCTGCCCGCCTCCAGCTCGCACACCATGGTCGGCTCCATCCTGGGCGTAGGCATCGCCAACCAGCTCATGGCCACCCACTCCGGCACCTCCGGCGTGGACTGGGAGCAGGCCACCAAGGTCTTCAAAGTCCTGCTCATTTCGCCGCTGGTCGGCTTCGGTTGCGCCGCTCTGCTCATGCTGCTCTGCAAGGCGTTCGTCAAGTACCCCGCCCTCTACACCGCGCCCAAGGACAACACGCCTCCACCGTGGCCCATCCGCGCCCTGCTGGTGCTCACCTGCACCGGCGTCAGCTTCTTCCACGGCTCCAACGACGGACAGAAGGGCATGGGCCTCATCATGCTCATTCTCATCGGCACCGTCCCCACCGCCTATGCCCTCAACCACGCCGTCACCGGCCACGATATTCAGGACTTCATCGCCGCCAGCGAGCAGGCTGCCCGCGTCCTCGACCACCATATCGACAAGAACGGCATCCTGGGCAACGACGCCCGCGCCGAAGTCACCGACTACATCCGCACCAAGGAGATTCAGCCCGACACCGTTCTGGCGCTGCACGAGCTGGTGCAGGACCTGAACGGCGAAGTCTCCGTCTACAAGGAGTACAAGGCGGTTCCGGCCAAGGATCAGACCAACGTCCGCAACGATATGTACGTGGCCAGCGAAGCCATCCGCATCATGCAGAAAAACCACAACCCCGCCTTCAGCAAGGACGAAAACGCCGCCCTCGCCAACTACAAGAGCAAGGTGGATAAATCCACCAAGTTCATCCCCAGTTGGGTCAAGGTCGCCGTGGCACTCGCTTTGGGACTGGGCACCATGGTGGGTTGGAAGCGCATCGTGGTCACCGTGGGAGAAAAAATCGGCAAGGAGCACCTCACCTATGCCCAGGGAGCCAGCGCCGAACTGGTGGCCATGGCCACCATCTTTGCCGCCGACAACTTCGGCCTGCCGGTCTCGACCACCCACGTCCTCAGTTCCGGCGTGGCCGGCACCATGGCCGCCAACCACAGCGGTTTGCAGCTCTCCACCATTCGCAACATCGCGGCAGCCTGGGTATTCACCCTTCCCGCCGCCGCTTTGCTCTCGGGAAGCCTCTTCTGGCTTTTCCGGCAGATGGTCGGCTAGAGCGGAACCAGGGTTCCTGTGTACTGTCGGGTTTCGTGCAGGGTTTGCCGCTCCCTGATGGCCGCGTCACCTTGAATGCTGTGCTTTCGAGATATACCGACTTTGGTTGCGCTATAACCCGCCTTCGATCTGCAAAAGGGCGTTCGGGACACCCGAGCGCCCTTTTTCTGCCCATGGCGCGCACGTTGACCATCAATAGCCATACGGGCAAGGCGTAATTCCGGTACCATACTTGAGGTACCTATTGCAGAATGAGCCTTAAAGCCAAGCTGGAAGCAGTCATCTACGCCGCGGAGGAGCCGGTCACACTGGCCCAGCTCGCCGCCCTTTTTGCCGCCGACGCCCTCGAGTGGAAGGCGGAGCAGGCCGCTGCGTCTGCCGAACAGGCCGCGGAAGTTGCGGCCAACGACTCGCTGTCCCTGGTCAACGGGGAGTTCGTCTACCTGGAAGCGGAGCAGCCCGCCGCTGATTCCGCGGCACTTGCCCCGGAACCGGCCGCTGAAACTCCCGCCGTGGAAGAGATC
>JAATFE010000400.1 GCA_015655365.1 Terriglobales bacterium | reverse complement strand
GGCGTGCCCCAAATCTCGCCGACCTTCTTGAGGATTTGCGTGGGCTGTTCGCGGTCATAGGCGCGCAGGGCGCGGCGCACGCTGTTGATGCCGATCCAGTAGCCGGAGCCTTCATCGCCGAGGTGCGAACTCCATCCGCCCGCGCACTCGCGGCTGCCGTCGGCGGCGCGGCCAATGGTGTTGGAGCCGGTGCCGGCGATTTGCAGAATACCGGGCCCGCCCTTGAACGCCGCATCCAGCGCGATGACTTCGTCGCCCACCACCTCGGAGCGCTCGACGTCAAAATCGTTGAAGACCGCGGTGATCCACTCGGTCGTGCCGGGCATGGAGGCGCTGGCCACGCCCACCGAGGCGGCGCGCACGCCGGTCACGCCAGCCTGCGCGTAAACATCCTTGAGGAGTGCGCGAAGATTTTTCTCAGCGGCCTCCGCACCCACGCGAAGGCGCTTGATGGAGCCGCCTTCGACATGCGCCAATAGCCTTTCGCCAGCAACCACCGAGGCGCGGGTTCGCGTCCCGCCGCCATCGATTCCCAAGATAAGGTTCATCGTGCACCTGCTCCGTTATTTCTTTGTATCGGTTCCGCCGTCGCGCAGGGTTCCGGCCAAAACATCCAGGCTGCCATCGCTCTTAGGAGCCTGAAGCCCGAGCAGATGCGCAAGCCAGGGATAGAGATTGACGTTTTCAAATGGGGCGACCGTCTTGCCAGCCACAATGTCGGGTCCGGCGGCAAAGAAACTCGCCTTCATTTCCGGCACCACGCGAGGATCGAAGCCGTGCTGGCCGGGGATGGGAGGACGATCGTTGCCGCCCGCCTGCGGGCTATGGGCGCGGATAGCATAGGGCCCCGTCGCCACCACAATCGGGTCGCCCGAGCGCGGGTTTTCGCTGTCATGAAGCCCGGCCGGCATCTCCTTGCGGCGATAGGCCACAAACTGCGACGAGGCCTTCTTGAGCTGGTTATAGACCCGTTCGCGGTCCTCCTCGGTCTTGCCGTAGAGCAGCGCGCCCACGGTCTCGAATCCCTTCAGATCGGCAAACTGGTCGAGCGTGACCCAGCCGCCCTCGATCCGCACCATGCCGTGGTCGCTGACCACCACCAGATCGATGGGCAATCCGGTCGCATCCAGGGCGGTCTTCAGCTTGCCCACCATGGCGTCCATCTTGAGCGCGGCAGCGCGGGTTTCGGGGGCGTCGGGACCAAAGGCATGGCCTTCGTGGTCGGGCTCGGAATAGTAGACGGTGATGAAGTGGGGGCGGTCGGCCGCGGGCAGCTTCAGCAGGGCCACGGCGTTATCGATGCGCGCTTGCTGCACGGCATCGGTGCCTTCCGTTCTCGAGTCGAAATGCACATAGTAAGACGGCTCGTAGCCGGCGATTTTGGCCTCGGAGCCGGGCCAGAACAGGCAGGCGGTGCGCATACCCTGGCTCTCGGCCAGGCTCCACAGGGGCGTACCGCTATACCAGCTTCCGTCGGAGACGGCCTGTGGGTCGCCGATGGCGTAGCGGGCCTGTTTGGTCTCGTCGTAAAAGCTGTTGGCGACCAAGCCGTGATGCTCGGGATAGAGGCCGGTCACGATGGTGAAGTGGTTGGGGAAGGTGAGCGAGGGAAAGCTGGGAATCATGCCGTCCGGCGCCCAAACGCCCTGTTTGCCCAGGGCCAGCAGGTTCTTGGCGCCTTCGCGCTTCGCGTAGTCCCAGCGAAATCCGTCGAGAGAAACCAGAACCACGTAGTGCTGCGCTTGCGCGGCGGCGGAGTTGGGCCCGTTGTCTACATGAAGGATCGGCAGCGCCGGATTCTGGCCTTGCAGGCTAACCGGCTGCTGCGCAGCCAACCCCAGCCCGAAGGCCAGCGCGAACGATGCCAAGGCCGCGCGGCCCCACGTACGGAATTGCATGGAAAGTACCCCCGCACCAGCTTATCGCATGAAGTGATAAACCAAGTTACAGGAAGAAGACCAAATCGGCAAGGAATATCCAGAGTGGGCGGCGGTCCCATTCGCAGCACCGATTGCGTTGAATTTTCATCTCTGCAAGGCGAGCGCACATCTTATTCTTCACTAAGAGCCATGTTTCTCGGAATTGGATCCCTGCCTTTGAACGTGGCGCGCATGGGCAAGTTCTCCTCGGACCGGTCGATACGGGAGTACAGCGCCGACATCTGGAAGACGTGGCCGGTGAAGATCCAGTTGTAACCGGATCTTCACCCGGCAGCCGATTCACAACTTGAGAACGACACGTGGGGACCGCCCTGTGTGCGAAACTGGATAGTCCGGAAGCTGGACTGCAAGCCCGGTTCTCTCCGACAGGGTTACCTCTATGTCGATTCTGCGTTCCACCCTGATTGCGCTTTCGAAGAACCATTTGCTGCGGCACTTTTGCGAGCGCTCCCGCATGGGTTCCCGGCTGAGTTCCCGGTTTGTGGCGGGCCTCGAAATTGACGATGCTCTAAAGGTGGCCGAAAGCCTCAACGAGCAAGGCATCGCCGTCACCCTGGACTCGCTGGGCGAGAGCGTGGCCTCGGAGACGGAAGCCCGCCAGGCCGCCACAATCTATCACCAGATACTTTATGACCTCGGCGAACGGAAACTGAACGCCAACATCAGCGTGAAGCTGACCCAGATGGGACTGGCGTTTTCTCCGGAACTGGCCGAGGAACTGACCGCAAGCCTTGTGGAACATGCCCATGCGACGGGCAGCTTTGTTCGCATCGACATGGAAGAGTCGGCGCTGACCCAGATCACTCTCGACATCGTACGGCGACTGCATCTGCGGCCGGGGCCGTCTGACTCGGTCGGAATAGTAATCCAGGCCAGCCTCCACCGTTCCCGCGCGGACGTTGAGCAACTGCTCGGCGAGGGCATCCGGATACGGCTCTGCAAGGGCGCTTACCTGGAGCCTTCCACGGTTGCTTTCCAGCGCAAGACCGAAGTGGACGAGAACTACATCCGGCTGAGCTGCATCCTGTTGGAAAGTCCGATCTATCACGGCCTGGCCACACACGACGGGGCCATGATCGACGCGGCCAAGTCGTTTGCCGCGCAGCACGGGATTGAGCCCAGTCATTTCGAGTTTCAGATGCTCTACGGGATTCGCAGGAGCCTGCACCGCAGGCTGGTGCAGGAGGGCTACAGAATGCGGGTGTATGTTCCGTTTGGGCGGGCTTGGTATCCCTACTTCATGCGGCGGCTGGCCGAGCGGCCGGCCAACCTGCTGTTCCTGGCACGGAACCTATTCCGCGCCTAACGCTGCGTCGCTATTCCGGAAATGGGTGTTCGTGCTTTCCCACCCTTGGCGCAGGGACGAAAACGCGCCAAGGATGGAGCATGGGGCACCCCAGGATTTTGGGAAATCAGCGAATGCGTTTTACAGCACAGGCTTGGCCGCGGCGGTCTCATCCTTGTAGACCTTGCCGCCCTTCATGACGAAGGAGACGTGCTCCAGCACTTCGACCTTGTCCAGCGGGTTGGCGGTGACGGCAATCAGGTCGGCGTACTTGCCGGCTTCCAATGT
>JAATFE010000392.1 GCA_015655365.1 Terriglobales bacterium | reverse complement strand
TGCCACTCGTCGTAGACCGAGAAGGCGCGCAGCCATTTGTAGTCGTCGAGCGCGTGAGGGATGGCGGCCTTGTGGCAGGCGGCGCAGAACTCCGGGGTGCGATAGACGTCGCGCATCACAGCCTTGGAATGGCGGTCCAGGTGGGCCAGGATTTCGCCGTCGGAAACCGGACGGGTGATGGGCGCGCCGCTCTCGTCCACCAAGACGGCGGGGATCCCCATCACGTAGCTGCCGGTGCCGGTGGTATCGACCGACTGGATGGAGTGGCAGGTGGAGCAGGTGAGGCCCTCATCCTCGAAGGGGCGCTTCTTGGGCATTCCCTGCGACAGGTCGCCGGAGAGCAGCGCCACCGGGTTGTGGCAGCCCTCGCAGTGGCGGGAGAACTGCACGCCCTTCTCGTCGATGAGCATGTTGACGTTCTTCAGGTACCAGGGGGCGCGGAAGCTGTTGGAGTGCACCGACTGACGCCACTGTCGGTAGGCTTCCTGGTGGCAGTGGCCGCAATATTGCGCCGGATAAAAGCTCTTGGGGTTGAGAAACTGGCCGTTGGCCGAGGTGGCGTTCGAGGGCAAGAACGGCGTGTCCTTGCCGAAGGCGTAGTTGTAGCGCGTGGCCACGGAATCGTGGAAAGCCGAGGTAGGGCCGGAGATTCCGGCCGGGGCCGCGTAGGCCGTTGTAGTTGTGGGGGAGGGAATTGGAGCGGCTTCGGCGGGCGAGGCCGGGTCCGTGGAGGCGCAAACTGCCCAAGTGACCGTGAGAGACAGAACCACGAGCAAAGCGCTCAGCAGCCACAGACGCAGCGCCGTCCTGAACTCGGTCGTGAACATGGTCCTTCGCTCTCCAGAGATGCGGGTCGCTCGCCCACGGCGGAAATACAGGGGAAGCCATGGGAATGGTTGAACGGTAGCAGAGACGAGGGCGGTTCTGTCATCCATCGAAAGGTGGAGAAAGTGGTTCGGGCGCCAAACGGGCAAGCTGCCGCATTAAACGGTTCACAGGGTGGGATGAATGGGGCGAAAATGAATTTGGACGGGTGCGGAGCGGCATCTTTTAGCCAAAACTGCCATCAAACTGGTACGTTGATGAAGAAGGATTTCATTTTAGACGATGGCCTCAAATCCCTATTTTTCTCTCGCGGTTCTGTTCGTTGCGGCGCTGGGCTTTGGGCTCACGCCCCTGGCGCTGGCGTGGCTGTGGGCCAAGGTCTATTCCCCGGCCAAACCCAACGCGGTGAAGAACGCGATCTACGAGTGCGGACTGGAGTCCAAGGGCGACGCGTGGATGCAGTTTCGGTCCGCCTATTACCTGTATGCTATCATCTTCCTGATCTTCGACGTGGAAGCGGTCTTCATGCTGCCCTTCGCGGTGGCGTTTACCGGGTTGGGAGGGGCGGCGTGTTTGGCCATGCTGGCCTTTGTGCTCCTGCTGATCGAGGGCCTGGTCTGGGCCTGGGGCAAGGGCGTGCTGACGTGGGTGTAAAGGGCAGAGAACAGGGAACAGAGATCAGGGAAAACAACACTACGGAGCTGGCGATGGCTGTTGATCAGGAACTGAAGATCGAACTCGGCAAGCAGGGCGTCTTCGTCACGACCATCGAAGAGCTCTACAACTGGGGGCGGCGCAACTCCATCTGGCCCATGCAGTTTGGGCTGGCCTGCTGCGCCATCGAGATGATTGCCACCACCATGGCCCGCTACGATCTGGCGCGCTTCGGGGCCGAGGTCTTCCGGCCTTCGCCGCGGCAGGCCGACATGATGATTATCTCCGGCACCGTGACCAAGAAAATGGCGCCGCAGGTCGTCCGGCTCTACAACCAGATGGCAGAGCCCAAATACGTGATCGCGATGGGTGCCTGCGCCATCTCCGGAGGGCCGTTCAAGCAGGGCTACAACGTGCTGAAGGGCATCGACCGGTACATCCCGGTGGACGTACACATTCCCGGCTGCCCGCCGCGGCCTGAGGCGCTGATTCAGGCTTTCATGACCTTGCAGAAGAAGATCGATGGCCAGCATTTGACCGGAGAGGGCCGTCCGCGTCACCTGGACGCCGCGGCGCAGGGCGAGTTCCCGGTGCCCGAGCAGGGAGAGCACGATCTGGAGCCTACTTCGAATCCGGGCGTATGGCCCATACCGATCGTGATTAAGAACAG
>JAATFE010000456.1 GCA_015655365.1 Terriglobales bacterium | reverse complement strand
TCGGCGTCGACGCTGCGGGCCACTTCCCGCACGCGGTCCGATCCGCTGGCGCAGTCAGGCGAGGTCATCGCCACGGGGATGCCGCGCTCCCGGCACGCTTCGGCCACTTCCTCGGCGTCTGTCGCTACCAAAACCGGGTCCATCAGCCCGCTTTCCTGGGCGGCACGCCAAACCCACTCGACCATGGGGCGTCCGGCAATGGTGCGCAGCACCTTGCGGCTGAGCCGCGTGGAGCTGAGCCGCGCCGGAATCACTCCTGCAATTCGCAACGTACTCATGGAGGCGAGTTTACAGGAAACCGGGGGCAAGATTCACCTGCGCGGCCCCTCCTCCGGCAAAAGAATCGCCCCACGGTTTGACCTCCAATCCGGTCCCCCGTATCATCAAGACTGGGACGTGCGTGTGGATTCGAGATCCGCCCGGTTCCGGCAGGCCCCCCAGGCCTGTGTTTCACGTTTTCACTTCGGCGGGGTAGCTCAGCTGGTTAGAGCGACGGATTCATAACCCGTAGGTCGGCAGTTCAAGTCTGCCTCCCGCCACCAATCAAATCGGCAGTATACGCAGGGACTTCGGTCTCTGCGTTTTTGTTTGGGTGCGCCGGGGTCGGAGAACCGTTTTCTGCGGTGTAAGCACAGCCGATTCTGCAATAGGTACATCCGCAGACGACCGGGGATAAGGGGCTGTCGGCTGGCGGTTCTCAGGGAGCATTCTCAGGGAGCAAATGTTACATTGCTGAAACAACGCTGGACTTAGAATGCGGGAACATGCCGAAAACTGGAGTGTCGATGGACGTTCATAGCAGATTGCGCTGTAGCTGGGCTTGGGTTGTTGCTTGCGTGGCGTTGACGGGGCTGATTCAAGTACAGGCGTTTGCGCAGGCCAAGGCAACGCCACCGCCGTCGATCGTTCCGGCGGTGATGCTCAGCGATCTGCACTTCGATCCGTTTCACGATCCCGCGAAGGTGCCGCTGCTGGTGAAGGCTCCCGTGGAGCAGTGGGAGGAGATTCTGAAGTCTCCGGACACGGCTGGACGGGAGGCGGAGTTTGCCACGTTGCAGCAGACATGCAACGCTAAGCTTCAGGACGCGCCCTATGCGCTGTTGAACAGCAGTCTACATGCGGCGAAGGCGCAAACGCCGGATGCAAAGTTTGTGATGGTGAGCGGGGATCTTCTGGTGCACACCTTGGACTGCCGGTACCGGGCGGCAATGAAATTGGCAAGCGCCACAGGGGATGACCAGTCCGTGTCGGCGGCCTTTGCGGAAAAGACAACCGTGTTTGTGATCAAGCAGGTTGAGTCCGCGTTTGCCGGAGTGCCGGTGTACATGGTGTTCGGCAACAACGACTCGAGATGCAATCACAACCGGCTCGATATGCACGACAGGTATCTGAATGCAACCGGACAGGCAGTCATCGACGGCTTGGTGGGGGTGAGCGCGGCGGAGCGGAAGCTGGCGTTGACGACGTTTGAGTCGGCCGGATACTACGGGGTGACGATGGCCGCGCCGATGGTGAAGACGCGGCTGCTGGTGGTGGACGATATCTACATGATGTCTAACTTCGCCACCTGCGAAGCGGACGGCAAGGATCGGAAGGGTGCGGATGAGCAGATGGCCTGGTTGACGAAGGAACTCGAGACCGCGAGGAAGCGCGGCCAGCGGGTTTGGCTTCTGGGACATCTTCCGCCGACCGTCAATCCGCAGAGCTCGCTGGCCAAGGGGAGCGCGTTGTGCAAGAGCGCTAAAGTGGAGACGTTTCTATCGTCCGACGATTTGTCGAATGCGCTTGCGAGCCACGCAGATGTGGTGCGGCTTGCTCTGTTCGGACACACGCACATGGACGAGATGCATCTGCTGGGGAGCAAGGGAGCAGGCGTTCCGGTGAAGGTGGTGGCTTCGGTCTCCGCAGTGGACGGGAATGCGCCGTCGTTTACGGTGGGGAGGGTGGATCCGTCTTCGGCGACGCTGATGGACTACACCGTCTACGAAGCGTCGAACGCCACCGGCGTGGGAACTACTTGGGCGAAAGAGTACAGGTTCGGCGAGACGTATCATGAAGCGAGTTTCTCCGCCGCGGCGCTGGGCGATCTGATTGGCCGGTTCAGGGCAGACACAGCCGGGACGAGCGCAGAGAGCCATGCTTACCAAAGCCATTACTTCAAGGGGCTCCTCCCTTTCGGACTGGGGCCGTTTTGGCCGGGGTATGTGTGCAGCCTGGATCACCCCACGGCGGATGGATTCAAGGCCTGTGTTTGTGGCGACAAATGACGGGCTGCGGCGAGCTGTTGCTTTAGGGTAAATTCTCTTGATTCTCAGATGGAGGCTCTTTTTCCGGGGGTTTATACCGCTATTGAAAAAATTTCCTCTTCCCCGTCGTACCCGCCAGGCTCTATGATGACTGCGTTTCAGGCACGCGCGCGGAATTTCCAAGAGGAGAGGTCATTTTTCATGAGCACAACGCAGGTTGCAATCAAGCGTTATGAGATGCTGATCGACGGCGAGTTTGTTTCGACGTCCAAGATGCTGTCGGTGGTGAACCCGGCCACTGAAGAGGTCGTTTCCGAATTTCCCTGCGGAACGGCTGCCGATGCGGATCGAGCCGTGCTGGCCGCGGAAAAGGCGCAGAAGGAGTGGGCTGCCCTGCCCGCCATCCGCCGCGCGGGCTATTTGCGCGAGATCGCCAATCTGCTGCGCGCCAACCGCGAATCGCTGGCCCACACCATTACCGAGGAGCAGGGCAAAATCCTTGGCCTGGCGCAGGTGGAGGTGGATTTCTCCGCCGACTACCTGGACTACATGGCCGAGTTTGCCCGCCGCTACGAAGGCGAAATCATCCAGAGCGACCGCCCTGGCGAAAACATCCTGCTCTACAAGATGCCCATCGGCGTCATTGCCGGCATCCTGCCCTGGAACTTTCCCTTCTTCCTCATCGTGCGCAAAATGGCGCCGGCGCTGGTCACGGGCAACACTATCGTGCTGAAGCCGAGCAGCGAAACCCCCAATAACGCCTTCGAATTCGCCAAGCTGGTGGCCCAGTCGTCGCTGCCCAAGGGCGTGTTCAACCTGGTTTCCGGCCCTGGAGCGGAGATCGGCAAGGCGCTCGCTGGTAACCCCAAGGTGGGCATGGTGAGCCTCACCGGCAGCGTGGAGGGCGGCGTGGCCGTGATGCATGCGGCGGCCGACAACGTCACCAAAGTCTCGCTGGAACTGGGCGGCAAGGCCCCGGCCATCGTCATGGGCGACGCGGACATCGATCTTGCCGTCAAGGCCATCCGGGCCTCGCGCATCATCAACACCGGGCAGGTCTGCAACTGCGCCGAGCGCGCCTACGTGCACGAGTCGGTGGCGGAAGAATTCACGGCCAAGATGATTGCGGCCATGCAGGCCACGGTGGTCGGCGATCCCTTCGCTCCCGAGACGGAGATGGGTCCCCTGGTCAGCAAGCGGCAGCGGGAACTGGTTGCCGCAGCCGTCGAGCAGGCGGTCAAGGACGGAGCGAAGCTCGAGTGCGGCGGCAGCAGCGTTGCAGGCAAGGCCGGCTATTTCTATCAGCCCACCGTGCTGACCCACTGCAAGCAGGATTCCAACATCATGCAGAAGGAGATTTTTGGCCCGGTGCTGCCGATTACGACCTTCAAGACGCTCGACGAAGCGATCGGCTACGCCAATGACTGCGAGTACGGACTGACCTCGTCCATCTTCACCCGCAGCATGGATGTGGCCATGCGTGCCTGCAACGAGCTTAAGTTTGGCGAAACCTATGTGAATCGCGAAAACTTCGAGGCCATGCAGGGCTTCCACGACGGGTGGCGCAAGTCCGGCATTGGCGGCGCCGACGGCAAGCACGGCCTGGAAGAGTACCTCCAGACCCACGTTGTCTACATGAACTACAACCTGAAAAAGCAGTAAGAGAATCGCAGCAAGAATGCCGTGCCCCATCCTTCCCGCATGTCTCCGCGGGAAGGATGCGAGGCGTCAGCGATAAGCCAGGCACGAACGGCTCGATCTTTGTCCCCTATTCCCTGCATCATCCCTACCGCCCCGGATCCCCCACCTTGTACATGTACTTGATGGCGGCCTTGTAGACCAGCGTCTTGGCCTGGCCGCGCACCTTGAGGGTGTTTCGGTCGTACCACTCGATGCAGCCCTCGATGCGCTCGCCGTCTTCCATCACAATCACCATCGGCGTCTGCGCCTGGATCTGTTTTTGCAGATAAAAGAGCTCGGCATGGTGCAGTGGGACCGTGTCCTCGGCAATGCGCGCGGGGAAGCGGAAGGGAACCGGGGCGGGAATGCTTCTCCCGGTGTGAGGTTGCGGCCAGTTGGTCCGTGCATCTCTCGGGTTGCCGGCGGGGGACAGAATCGCTCGACTGCTCATTGGAAACAAACCTCCCTGAGAAAAACTGGTACTTGAAGGTGGAGCAGAAGCAAGGCACATCAGAGAAAACTGTCGGACCGCTCTGGAAACTCATGGCGGCTTGGACCTCTGGAACTGCGGAGCCCGGCGATCCCAGTCCAGAAAACACCGGAGACGAGGCTACCGAACCAGGTAAGGCCCGCGGCCGGAATCTGCGAGATGGCTGAGATTGCTTGTATCCGAAGAGATGCCCGGCAAGAGGGCCGGGTTGCTTTTTCCCCAGGGAATTCAACGGAATTGCCCGGCGGCGCGTTTTCTAGTGTCTTCTCCCTAGAGTTCATAACAAAACGGATGCTGTCATTCTGAGCGAACGGGGCCCCGAACGTTTCTCAGTTCAGGGGGGGTGAGTCGAAGAATCTGCTTTTGTCGTTCGTGAGTTCTTCAACGGACTTCAGAGACAGGATCCTAGTCCCGGGCGAGGCCGAAGGCCATGGCGTCCAGAGAGATGGAGCGGAGCAGGTTGCGGCGCATACCTTGCTCGACCTGGGCCAGGGCGCGGGCCGCGCCGTCAATCCAATCCACGGTGAGCCCCTGGGCCAATCGCCCCAATTCGACGCTCAGATCCAGGTTGCGGACCAGTTGCGGCGTGCCGGCAATCACCAGCAGCAGGTCCTCGATCAGGCTGCCCATGGCGCGCAGCAGGTTGATGGTCTTTTCCTGGCCGTCGGCGCCGGCGCGGTAGCTTTCGGTGGCGTGGAAGAGCGTGGAGTAGTCCGGCTCGCGCAGGGCGGTGCGCAGCAAAATCAGGGCATCCTGGCGGCTGGTCAGATAGAGGCCCAGGTCGATGGTCAGCGCGCGGCCCACGGCGCCCTCAGCCAGCCGGGCAGCCAAGGCGCGGTCCGCTGGGTTGAGTTCCGGACGCCGCTGAGCCAGCAGCCCCTCCAAATCCGGGGCCGGAATCGCGCCCAGGCGATGAACCGTGGCTCGGGAACGAATCGTCGGCAGCAGTTCCTGGGGATTCTCCGTCAGCAGGATCAGCGAAGTGTGCTCGGGCGGCTCTTCCAGCACTTTGAGCAGGCTGTTGGCCGCCTCTTTCATGAAGGCGGAGGAGGTGAAAATCGTAAACGTGCGGCGCGCCTCGACCGGCGGGCGGTAATAGGCCACATGGATCACCTGGCGCACCTGGCCCATCTTGATGAGCAGTTGCGGCGGATCGGGCGGCACCACCAGCACGTCGGGGTGGGTTTGGATGAGGATGCGGGTATCGCGCTTGTCGGCGTCGCGCATTGCGTCGCGAGCCTCGACGGCCTCGGCCACGCGCGCATCCAGGTTGCTGGCGTTGCCGATGCGGGTGCAGTTGGAGCAGACGCCGCAAAAGTCCGGCAGGCCGTCCGTTTCGGTGGGGTTGAGGCAGTTGACAGCCTTGGCCAGCATCAGCGCCAGCATGTATTTGCCGGCCCCGCGCGGCCCGGCCAGGATCATGGAATGCGGAAAGCGCTCCGCGCGAATGCTCTCGCGCAGATGGGTGACGGTGTGCGGATTGCCGAGAAACTCCTGAAAGCCCACGCTTCGAGTCTAGAGCATTTGCCGGGCCGGTGGAAAAGAGAACGGCCCGCCATGGTTTATGCTGGTCCGCGGGCATCTGCGGTGCGGCTGGCGTATGGCCCAAAGCTTTGGGGGAAGAGACTCTGGATCTAGGTCTCTGACCGCATGAAGCGGTACCAGCACTGGGTGCCCCAGGTCCCGATTTTGGGACCTGGGAAAGCACGAACCCAAGGTACAGAATCATCCGGTCAAAGACCTAGACGCCCAACCTGCGTGCAACAACTCGAGGCCAGGTTCGCAAATTCGATTGTGCAAAGGACACGGAATGCTCTTAAAGCAAGCGGAACGAGACATTGAAGACGGCCGGCGGCGCATTGGCATTTGTCCAGCCAAAGCACGCGGTTTGA
>JAATFE010000345.1 GCA_015655365.1 Terriglobales bacterium | reverse complement strand
CTTGCGATGGAGGGACCGCGCTACCGGATCGCCGTCCAGGCTTTGAGTGACGAGGTATTGCTAGACCAGTTAACCATGCCGCCCAGCACGGGAGCCGCCGGCAGCACTGCCGGAACATTGATGACAAATCTGGTGACGCACAGCGGAGCGGCGGTGCTGTCCACCCAGGCGCTCTCTCTCGCGACGCCGGTCAGCAATTTCATCCCCGATCCCGGCGCGCCGTTCAGCAAGAGCGCAGGCCAGGTGGCGAGTCAGGCGCGAGCGGCGTACCGCGCGGTGAATGGAGCGCTGGCGCTTTCTTCCGTCCCCGGCGCCGTGCACACGCTGAACGAGACCGACGGCAGCCTGAACCTGGCCAACCTGGCGTTCACGGCGAGCGTGAAACGCGCCCTGGCAAACGATGTCACCGTCTGCGGCGAGCACGAGCCGGTTGCCTATGTCACCGAATACTTTCAGGGCGACGGAGTTACCACTCAGTTCTATCTGGCTGCGGATCCATTCTTTCCCGCGGCATCCAAGTCGACAATCATTCGCGAACTTTTCAACGAAGGTCAGATCGACCCGCGCCTTTGGGGCAACCCGGGCGGTCCCGGCTATCTCGCGCTGGGCCAGGGAGGCCTGACGATGAACGGCGGCAATGGATTCGACGGACAGACCGCGCTGACCTGGATCGACCCAGTGGAGATGGGCGGAACCTTGTTGATGGAGGCCGTGGGCGTCACGCTTTCCGCCGGAAGCACCGGGGTTTTGAGCGGCTTTTTTGTTGGGACGGAAACGCAAGCCGAATGCACCGCGGGCTTTCAAGCCACGGCTCAGCAGGGCACCGGAGCGGTAACTCTGCAACCTATCGTCCAGGGAACGCCCGCGGGCATCACTTATGCGATCAATCCCGCCAATCAATACACGCTGCGGACCAGAGTGCATTGCGACGAGATCGAGCGCGACCTCGCGATTTATCGCTCTCACGGAGATAGCGGACCGATTGCTTTTGGCGGGCAGTCCAACCTTCGTCCGGCAAAGCTACAGATGGAGATTCAAGAGTTTGCCAATGGCGTCGCGGGGATGCCCGTAACTCTTTATGACGGCGCAATCGCGAGTCTTCCTTCGGCATGCTCGGTTGTGGCGGCCAGCAGCATCAACCTGCTGGGGACGATGCGCGCGATCAACCTGACCAATTTGGGATCGGGATGGGTGGTAAGTACGCCCCCTGGCGGTGGTCCACATACGCGGCGGGTGGGAACGCTGGCCGAGGCAGCCGAGTGCAGCCTGGACCGCACCGGCAAGGTGGTGTTTTATGTCGGATTCGCGCCGCAGGCCGGAGAGCAGATTGCCGTTACGTATCGCACCGTAGGCAGGGCAGTGGGACGCGCAGTCAACACCGCCAGTCAGCAGGCGCTGGCGCAAGCCGGATCGCCTGCCGTGGCTACCTGGATCGGATCGGTTACCAGCCCCGCGGCGCGCAGTTCGGCGGATTGCCGCAATGCGGCCCTGGTGATGGAACAGGCCGCGGCCAGCGTGAGTGCGCTATGGAGCGGAAGCTACAAGGGGTCCAGCTTGAGTTTTTTGTCGGATGTATGGCCGGGCGACGCACTGCTCCTGAATGCGCCTTCGATCGATCTGAATACCCAAGTGGTGGTGCGTACGGTGAAGTTGAGTTATCGCTCCAGTTATCCCGACATGGTGGAATATACGATCGACTTTGCCAACGACTGGGCCGACGATCTGGCCATTCGCACCAGCGCAACAGTACCCGCCGATGCCTGGCTGCCCGCGCCCATCGCACCTACGGTTCTTCCCAGCCTCACCGGACTTACCGTAACTACGCTGAGCGGAAGCACGGTGGCGATCAGTGCCGGAGTCACTCCGCCCACTGGCGGCGGGTTTGAGATACGACGGCGGGACTTTGCTTTCATGGCGGGCGAAGATCCGGATCTGGTGGTGCGCGCCACCTTGCCCAACATGATCTTCTCCCGCGAATCCGCCAACGACCGGTTCTATATTCGGATGTACGACGGCGCAACACCGCCCAACTACTCGGAGTTCTCAACGGCCTTGTTCATCAACCTGCCGCTCGGATCGTAGGCGGTAACTTTCGTTGTGAGTGAAGGCGAGATGGAGTAGCGCCTTCGGCTTGCATCCTGGCCGCTCGTATAATGGAGTTATGAGCGAACAGCCGTTGGTGGGCGTGGTGATGGGCAGCAAGAGCGACTATGAGGTGCTCTCGGCGGCCGTGGAGATACTGCGAGTTCTTGAAATTCCTCATGAAGCCAAGATCGTGAGTGCGCATCGCACCCCCGACCGGCTCTTCGAGTACGCGGCAACGGCGCGGGCGCGCGGGCTGCGGGTGATTATTGCCGGAGCCGGCGGCGCGGCGCATTTGCCGGGCATGTTGGCGGCCAAAACGCTGGTCCCCGTGCTGGGAGTGCCGGTGGCAGCCACACAGCTCATCGGCATGGATTCGCTGCTTTCCATCGTGCAGATGCCCAAAGGCGTTCCCGTGGGCACGCTGGCCATTGGCAAGCCCGGCGCAGCCAACGCGGCCCTGCTGGCAGCGGAAATTTTGGCCACCACCGACGCGGCGCTCTACGAACGGCTGGCGGCGTGGCGTGCAGCACGCACCCAGGAAGTGCTGGATCAGGAGTTGCCCGCTTGATGCTCTCCGAATCCTCTACTCCTTCTACATCCGCGGTGATCCGGCCGGGCGGCCTGATCGCCATTTTGGGCGGCGGCCAGTTGGGGCGCATGATGGCCATGGCCGCGCGCACCATGGGCTATCGCGTGCGAGTGATGGACCCCGAAGCAGCGTGCCCTGCCAGCTTTGTGGTGGACGAAACCATTGTGGGCCGCTGGGACGATGTGGCCGCGGCCAAGCGTTTGGCTGCGGGCGCGGATGCCGTCACGTTGGAGATCGAGCAGATCGGCGTGGACGCGCTGACCGAAGTGGCCCGGCTTGCCCCGTTGCGCCCCGGCGTGGAGCCCATCCGCATCATCCAGGACAAGACGCTGCAAAAGGTCTGGCTCGCCGAGAACGGCATTCCTGTCGGCCCGTTTCGCGTAGTCCGCAGCGAAGCGGAACTGCGCCAGGCAGTGACCGCGCTGGATGGAAGCGTGTTTCTCAAGATCGGCCGCGGCGGCTACGACGGCCGCGGTCAGGCGCGCATCGGCCTCGACTCCCCCGCTACGGAGGAGTCCATTGCCGCGGCGTGGCAAAGCATTGGCGCGCGGCCCGCGGTGGCCGAAAAAGCTCTCGATCTCGACTTCGAAATTAGCGTCATGGCCGCGCGCAATCCTTCCGGCGAAGTACGCAGCTTTCCCGCCGCCCGCAATCACCATGAAAATCAGATTCTGGCGTGGAGCGTGCTGCCCGCCGGCATTTCGCCGGAGCTGGAAGCCCGCGCCGAAGCGCAGGCTGCGGAGATTATTGCGAAGCTGGGCATCGAAGGCCTGCTCTGCGTGGAGATTTTCGTTACCCGCCAGGGCGAACTGCTGGTAAACGAGCTTGCGCCGCGCCCCCACAACAGCTATCACCAAAGCGAGCGCGGCTGCGTAACCAGCCAGTTCGAGCAGGCTATCCGCGCCACCTGCAATCTTCCCTTGGGCGATGCGTCGCTGATTACTCCGGCGGCCATCGTGAACCTGCTCGGCGAGGTGTGGGCGAATGGCGAGCCCAACTTTGCGGCGGCCCTGGCCGTGCCCGGCGTGCGCCTGCATCTCTATGAAAAGATCGTTCCGCGCGTGGGCCGCAAGATGGGCCACTTATCGGCAGCCGGAGCTACGGCAGAAGAAGCGCTGGCGCGAGTGCTCGAGGCCAAGCGGCGGCTGTAGCTTTTTCTGACAGCCTATTCAAAATTGCTCCTGTAACGAAAAACGGCGTTTGGCACGCACCTCGCGCCAAACGCCGTTTCGTTTCTGCAATTGCGGTTATAGCATTTTCGGAATTGCTGTAGTCCGAAAGCACTCGTCTAAGTGCCTTTTTCCTCAAGGAAAAGGCACCTTGCACGTCCCTTGAAAAGTCTATATGTATTCCGAAAATGCTCTAGCTTACGCGTTCTTTTCCCACCGCTTGGGCCGGCGATTCTGCTGCAAAATCTTCTTGCGCAGGCGCAACGACTTGGGCGTGATTTCGACCACTTCGTCCTCGGCGATGAACTCGATGGCCTGTTCGAGATTCTGCGTCTTGAAGGGCACCAGACGGACGGCTTCGTCGGCGCTCGAGGCGCGCATGTTGGTCATGTGCTTCTCGCGCACCACGTTCACGTCGAGGTCATTGTCGCGCGAGTGTTCGCCGACGATCATGCCCTCGTAGACTTCAACGCCAGCGCCCAAAAAGAGGACGCCGCGCTCCTGCAAGCCGTTCAGCGAATAGGTGGTGGTCACGCCCTGGCGATCGGCAATCAGCGCTCCGGTAGGCCGCTGCGGAATCTCGCCCTGGTAAGGCATGTAGCCGTCGAACAGCGAGTTCATCACGATGGTGCCGCGGGTCTCGGTCAGCATTTCGCTGCGCAGGCCGATGACGCCACGGCTGGGTACGCGGAACTCCATGCGCACGCGGCCCGAACCGTGATTGTGCATCTTGGTCATTTCGCCCTTGCGGGGTCCAAGCTTCTCAATCACTACGCCGGTGTGCTCTTCGGGAACGTCGATGGTCAACCGTTCGACCGGCTCCATGCGCACGCCATCCACTTCCTTGGTGACGATCTGCGGCCGTCCGGCCATCAGCTCGAAGCCTTCGCGGCGCATCATCTCGACCAAAATGGCGAGTTGCAATTCGCCGCGGCCCAGCACCTTGAAGCTGTCCGGGGTGCCGTCGTCTTCCACGCGAATACTAACGTTGGTCAACAGTTCCTTGGCCAGGCGATCGCGCAGGTTGCGGCTGGTTACATATTGGCCTTCGCGTCCGGCGAACGGCGAGTTGTTCACGCTGAACTGGATAGCGATGGTCGGCTCGTCGATCACGATCAAGGGCAGCGGCTGCGGGTTCTCCACGCTGGTGATCGTTTCGCCGATGGTGATGCCTTCCACTCCGGCCACGGCGATGATGTCGCCCATGGTGGTCTCGGTGGTCTCGGTGCGCTTCAGGCCGTTGAAGGTGAAAAGCTTGGTGATCTTTGTCTTCTCGAGCGACCCGTCGCGCTTGGAAATCGTCACGTTGTCGCCGGCGTGCAGGGTGCCCTGGAAAACGCGGCAGACCGCGATGCGGCCAAAATAGTCGGAGTAATCGAGATTTGTGACCAGAATCTGCAACGTGCCATCGGGGTCGCCGGTGGCCGGAGGAATGGTCGCGACAATGGACTCGAAGAGAGGTTGCAAGTCGGTGCCGGGCGTGGCCATATCGGTGGTCGCCGTGCCCGCCTTGGCCACCGCATACAGAACCGGGAAGTCTAACTGCGACTCATCCGCGTCCAGATCGATGAAAAGGTCGTAAATTTCGTCCAAAACTTCCTGGGCGCGCGCATCGGGACGGTCGATCTTGTTGATCACCACGATGGGCTTGAGCTTGGCCTCCAGGGCCTTGGCCAGTACATAGCGGGTCTGCGGCAGCGGGCCTTCGGCCGCATCCACCAGCAACATCACGCCATCCACCATCTTCAGGGCGCGTTCCACTTCGCCGCCGAAATCGGCGTGGCCCGGGGTATCGACAATATTGATCTTGCCGCCTTCAAACTGAATAGCGGTGTTTTTGGCCAGAATGGTAATGCCGCGCTCGCGCTCCAACTCGTTCGAGTCCATCACCCGCTCGGCTACCTGCTCGTTGGCGCGGAAGGTTCCCGACTGCCGCAGCATGGCGTCTACTAGGGTTGTCTTGCCGTGGTCAACATGGGCAATGATGGCGATATTGCGGATCGTCTGAGTCACAGGGGGGCTTTTCCTTCTTTTGGTTTGGCCACATGGGGCCATGGGTTGGGGCTCTAATAGGGGGGAGAGGCGGTTCACCGCGCAGTGCGGCAACTTCTATTCTACCAGCAACCAACCTGCGAGACATTTTGGCCGCCCCGCAGGCCCACATTGCGGTTCCCTTAGCGGGGGCCAGACGCGTAAACTTCCGGCAAATGCAAATTGCCGCCGCTCTTCGTTCCCTAGCGTTCCGCTCCCGTCTTTTGACCTGCCTGGCGCTCTCCATTTGCGGGCTGGTTCTGCTCTCAAATCCCTCGCAGATGTATGCCCAGGCCAAGCCGGAAAAACCGCTGCTCATCTATGCAATTGACGTGGAAGGCGGCCAGGCCACGCTGCTGGTGGCCCCCTCCGGCGCGTCGCTGCTTGTGGATGCCGGCTGGCCCACCGCCGATGGCCGCGACGCCCAGCGCATCCAGGCCG
>JAATFE010000294.1 GCA_015655365.1 Terriglobales bacterium | reverse complement strand
GTGCAAGCTATAATGCGAGGGAAATCCTCAAGAGGATGCATGACGAGCCAGAGAAGATCTGCGGTGGAGGTTTCCCTCGGACAGCGGACGTTTTCGAGCCTGGTTCTGGGTACCGGTTTTGGACTCACCGGAGCCGGAACGGTGATGCTGGGAGTGCTGCTCCCCACAATCTCCCAAAAATGGGGATTGCCCGACGACGCAGCCGGCTTTCTCTTCTTCCTGCAGTTCCTGGGATCTTCATGCGGCGCGTTGCTTACGGGTTCCAATCGCGTCCGGTCGCTTATGACCGGCTACGGATTCCTGGTGGCGAGCACCTGCGCGCTGGCATTTGCAAATATACATCTGCTGTTCCCCGTCTTCTTCTTCGTCGGTCTTGGCCTGGGCATGGCCATGACCGCGACCAGCCTGCTCTTCTCCGATCGCTACGGCGACGATCGTGCGGCCAAACTGGAGAGGTTGAACTTTGCATGGTCCGCCGGCGCCACCGCGGCTCCGGTCCTCATTCTGCCATTTTTGCAGTTGACGAATCTCCGCCCCCTCTTCTTCACGTTCCAAGGCCTGTTCCTGTTGCTCTTTCTCTGGGCATATCTCCGCGAGCGGCAGGGAACGCCAATTCCCAATTCCATTTTGGATGAAGCGAGGCCGCAAAAAGCCGCTTCCTTCGGAGCAGTTCTGCCTCTCGTGATTCTGGCAATGCTTGCCGTCGGCGTAGAAAGCTCTCTGAGCAGTTGGTTGACCACCTATTCTCATCGCGCCGATCTGCTGAATGCCGGAGGAGCCGTATTCGCCACATCTCTCTTCTGGCTCGGAATGACACTCAGCCGCCTGGCTTTTTCTACCCGATTGCTCGCGATGATCGGTCGGCAAAGGCTGCTGCACTTGACGATCTGGTGCGCAGTGGCTTCCGTCGCGGTGCTGATCGCCACGCACAACCCGGCTGTGATTCGGATTGCCTCGGGACTGGCTGGCTTGAGCGTCGGACCGCTCTATCCGCTGTTGCTTTCTTTCCTGCTCGATCGCTCCTCGCGCGGATGGATCTTTGCGGTTGCGGGGATGGGCTCGGCGCTTTTTCCTTGGCTTACCGGGATTCTTTCGGTGCATTACGGGTCGTTGCACTTTGGGCTCATTGCACCTTGTGGAGCGGCACTTCTGATGGTCGTCCTGCGGCCTCTGACTCTCCGTGTAGCGAGTTCCGCGGGGACACGCACGCCTTTGGACAGCAAAGTGAAGTCTCCGGATTTGCTTGGTCCGCGATAACTCGTCCAGGCACAAACGCGCGAGTCCAACGCTGACTGGTGTTGCCCCTATTTCCCGTTCCCTTGCGAGAATCGACGCGCAATGAATGTAAAATCGTAAGCGCGGATTATTGCAGTGGGGATAATGGAGCAAGAAAGACACATTCATGAAGGATTCCGGAACCGAAAAGAAAAATAAGGTGACCGCTGAAGCCGCTTTCCAGCAACCGGTCCGCCTGAAGCAACTGGCGGCCCAGCTGGGGCTGAATCCCGCGACTGTGTCGGTGGTGCTCAACGACGTCCCCGGACGGTCCATTCCACAAATCACGCGTGACCGGATCAAGGCCATGGCGAAGCAGATGAACTACCAGCCCAGTCTGCTGGCGCGCTCCCTGCGCAATCGCCGGACACTGACCATTGGCATCCTCGTGCCGGAGTTGGGCGACGGCTATCACACCCAGGTGATGAGCGGCATCGGCGATCAGCTCATCAACGCCGGATACTTCTACTTCACCGCGCATCATCGCCACCAGAAGAGCCTTGTCGAGGAATACACGCGCATGTTCATCGGGCGGGGCGCGCAGGGCATTATCGCTGTAGACACATTGCTCGAGCATCCTGCGCCGGTTCCGATGGTTGCTGTGGCCGGACATCGGCGCATCGAGGGCGTTACCAACGTGGTGCTCGATCACGCTCGCGCCGCGGAGCTTGCCTTGACGCACCTGTACTCCCTCGGGCACCGCAAGATCGCCTTCATGCGCGGCCAGCCGTTCAGCTCCGACTCGGATTCGCGCTGGAATAGCCTGGTGAAGGTTGCCAAGGAACTTGGCCTTGAAATCAAGCCGGAACTGGTGATCACCCTCGATCGCGACATGTCTTCACCGGAACTGGGCTACCCCGTGGTGCAGCAATTGCTCGCGACTAAGAAACAATTTACCGCTCTGGTTACCTTCAACGACATTTCGGCGATGGGTTCGATTCGCGCACTGCAGGATTTTGGGCTCTGTGTCCCGACAGATGTTTCGGTGGTTGGCTTCGATGACATCAAGGCGGCTGCGTACACCCTGCCGCGTCTTACCACGATCAATCAGCCGCTGGCGGAAATTGGCAGAATCGCTACGCAAAGCCTGCTCAACCGCATCAACGGCACGGAGATTCCGCGCGCCGAGATCGTGGTGGAACCAGCGCTGGTCGTTCGCGAATCGACAGGGCCGGTCAAGACCTAGAACCAAGCTGGCAGCCTGCTCGTTGGAGCAGGCAATCGAGCATCGGGCTCATTCCCGATGCTCGATTGATCTAGCTCCACTGAATTGTGACTACGGAATCCTGCGGCAGCTTGAGATGCAGGAACTTCCCTTCGAACTTGCAGTCGATCTCGCGTGCGGCTCCCTGGTTCGTTAGCACAAGAACATAATCTCCATATGGGTTGGCAAAGGCCACGTGTTCGATGCCGTCCAGGTTTGTCTTGGTGGCCAGAACCCGCGCCCCGCGCTGTACCGCCTTGGAGTAGTGAGCAAAAGCCCAGTACTGCCCGCTGCGCGTGACTCTCTGTGTCTTGGAGTCGACCGTAACAAGGCCACCGCAACTGAAGGGACCGATGTTCGGGTTACCCTTCTCGTCGAGTACAAAATTCCAGGCGACAATGCAGCGCGCCCAGTTCTTAAGAATTCCAGCGAAGGTGCCGGACCACTTTGCCCAGTCGGTTGTGTAATCGGGAGCCACCACATCCGGTCCGCCCTCGGTCCAATAGGTTCCCTTGTCGGGAAATGCATTGTGCACTTTGGTCATAGCGTCCGGTGTGCCGACGTATCCGTGCCAGGCTACCCCGTCCACGTATTGCGCCAGATCCGGATCGCTCAATTGATCCAGAACCCGTCCCCATAGATTGTAGTTGTGGTCCAGTAGCCAGATCTTGGTGTCCAGCGAGGCTTTGCGCAGAGCCGGTCCGAGGAACTCTTTGATAAAGCCGGCTTCGTATTCCTGGCCCCAAAGAGAAGCGGGCATTCTGCCATCCTGGTCCGTGTCGACCTCGTTCTGCGAGGTCACCGCCTTGATAGAAATGCCTTCGGCCTTGTACCCCTCGAGGAACTTGACGAAATACTGCGCATATGCCGCCAGGTATTGCTTGCGCATGGAACCGCCCAGCAGCGAATTGTTGGACTTCATCCATCCCGGCGGGCTCCACGGTGCGGAAAAGAGAAATAGTTCCGGGTTGGTCAACTGCGCTTCGCGAAGTATGGGCAAAATGTAGTCGCGGTCGTGTGCAATCGAAAAGTTCTTCAACCCGGGGTCGGGTGTGGTGGCGTCGTCGAAACTGTAAGCATTGCGGGAGTAGTCGCTGGAGCCAATGCAGGTGCGCCCCACGGAGAGACGCAGACCGCTCGGACCGACCAACTCTTCCAGCAGCCGCTGCCGTTGTTCCGGCTCCATTTGGCTGAACAGGTAGCAGGATGCGTCGGTAAACGCTCCACCAAATCCGAGAATGCTCTGGAACTTCTTTGTGGCGTCGATCTCTATGGTGCCGGCTTGGGCGTCCGGCGTGGTCTTCCAGGGCTGAAGAGGCAGATCCGCAAACTTCTGCTGGCCGGCTGTGATCCAGCCCCGTAGCCGAGAGGAAGGAGCAGCAAGGCCCCACGAGGTCAATCCATTTGCACACACCAGCGAGGCGGCGACGCAAGCAGCCTGCTGCATGAAAACACGTCGAGTGCTTCTATTCATAAGTCCGAGCTTTCTGGGCATCCTGTGGCAGGACGGTTCCTCCGAGGAATAGTGCTGTTCTGAAGAGTGTGGCGTTCCGAACAGCGGCCGGAATTCCGGGAAGCCGATCCATTGTGGTTTGGATGCTCAAAAACCACACGACAAATATAGTTCGAAGTCAATCGATTGTCTAGGTCTTTGACCGCATGAAGCGGTACCACGCTGGGTGCCCCAGGTCCCGCTTTTGGGACCTGGGAAAGCAAGAACTCAAGGTACAAAATCATTCGGTCAAAGACCTAGGTGCGTCTATAGCTTTTTCGGAATTGCTGTAGGCCGCAAGCACGCGGCTAAGTGCCTTTTTCCTCAAGAAAAAGGTGCCTTGCACGCCCCTTAAAAAGTCTATATGTATTCCGAAAATGCTCTAGTGATCGGCCTTCTCACTCTCCTGCCCGTTGCCAGTTCTTCGCGTCCAGTCTATTTGTGTTGGAGAGTTATTGCAGAGACGCTCTGAACTTTCGCTCGGCATCCGTGCCCGGAATCGGTGGCAGATAATGCGCCGAAAGGTTCAATCATGCGGGTCCTTGGCTAATGCGCTTGTCCTCTTGACACCGCGGCCCCGGAGATAATAGATTCGCGTCGAACCATAAATAGTGTATCGGTAGGTATTTCGCCACATTTTCCATCACGGAATGTTCTGCCGGAATTGCCTGTTCAACGAGACGGTTTCTCTCTGCCGTGGGGCTCGATTCCCAAGCAAAGAAAATGCTCATAGAATGGGACGTGATTTCAAGAACTTGCTTTGGCGTCGGGGGAGCGGTCGGAGTATCCTCCGGGTCGCGTGCCGAACAAGACCGGACGACACGGGAGCTTTCGCTCTCGAGGGAATGCGGCCATCTTCCGATGAGAGTTTTTTGAAACGTGCTGTGAGAATCCGGAGAAGAAATGAACGATAAAGTTGCTGGTCGGCGTGATTTCCTTAAACAGGCTGGACTGATGGGCTCGCTAGCCATGATGGCGGGTTTGCCGCAGGATGCCATGGCTTTGGGCGGAGCGCGGAGCCGCGTGATCGAAGATGCCGTTGCGGCTCCTCAGCAGACTGAGCAGGCTCCGAAGCATCACATCAAGTTTGCGGTCTGCGGCATCAGTCACGACCACATCTACGGCATGATCGGCGCGATTCAGCGCGGCGGCGGCGAACTGGTTTCGGCATGGGGCGGGGAAGAAGATAAGCTGACGGCCTTCACCAAGCGATTTCCCGACGTAAAAATCGTGAAGACGCAGGATGAGATCCTGAACGATCCTTCCGTGCAACTGGTGCTCAGTTCGCAGATCGCGAACGAGCGGGCTCCGCTTGGAGTGCGCGCCATGAAGCTCGGCAAGGACTTTCTCTCGGATAAGCCGGGCATCACGACCCTGGAACAACTAGCCGAAGTGCGCAAGACCATCGCCGAAACCAGGCGCATCTACGGCATCATGTACAGCGAGCGCCTGGAGGTGAAAGCCGCCGTGTATGCCGGCCAACTCATCCAGCAGGGTGCGATTGGCAAGGTGATTCAGACCATCAATATTGCTCCGCATCAAATCATGCAGGGAAAAGGCGGCGATGCCGGCGGCGGATCGGGACGGCCCGAGTGGTTCTGGAACCCCGACCAGTACGGCGGAATCCTCTGCGACATCGGTTCGCACCAGGTGGACCAGTTCCTTTTCTACACGGGG
>JAATFE010000083.1 GCA_015655365.1 Terriglobales bacterium | reverse complement strand
ATCGGTTGGGGCGGCGGCAACGCCATCAGCCCCATCGGCATTTTGGGTAGCGGCACAACAGGCACAAGTTGCAGCGGCGAGGCTCTCATTCGCACCATGGCCGCCATGGCCCTTCCCGGCGGGGGAGAAACGATCTACGTTGCCACGTACGGCTCGGCATACGAAAACGCGCGGTTGGCTGGCCATATTTTCAACGCCACCGTCAATCCATCCTTCAGCAATCCATCCTTCAGCGCGTCGCCGGTGTGGCAGGATTTGACCTTGAATCCGGTCACCAACGACACCGTGGCCATGAACGCCTATAACCTCGATATCTCCAGCATCTTCGTCGACTCTCACGATCCGACCGGGAAAACGGTCTATGTGACGGTCGAGGGCATTCCCAGCGCCATTCAGAGTGTCCGCAGCCTCTACCGCACGACCGATGGAGGCTTGCACTGGGCAGCCATGACGTCGAATCTTCCCTGGGCCCCGGCCAACAGCGTTCTCGTGGACCCGCAGGACGCCAACACGGTCTATCTTGCCACCGATGCCGGGGTCTATTTCACCACCCGGATTGCCACCTGCGCGAGCGGGCCCGCCAACTGCTGGTCGGCCTTTGGAACCGGCCTGCCGGAAGCCCCGGTCGTTCAGCTCAGCGCTGTCTCGGCACCGGGGTCCGCACAAGTGCTGGTGGCGGGGACCTATGGCCGCGGCGTGTGGCAAACCCCGCTGTGGACCGCCAAAGCCGGCCTGACCTTTGCGACCGTGGACGCCACGTCCCTGACCTTTGCCAGCCAGACCTCGGGGACCGCCAGCTCCGCGCAGACAGTGACCCTCACCAACACCGGCAGCGCCGCGCTGACCCCAACCACAATCGCAGTGACCGGAGACTTCGGCGAGACCGACAACTGCCAACAGGCAACCGTCAACGCCGGCGCCAGTTGCACCATCCAGGTGACGTTCACGCCCACCCAGGCAGGCAGCCGCACCGGTCAAATGACCATCTTCGCCAACGTATATGGCGGGCAGTTCATCGTCGCGCTCAGCGGAACGGCCACTGCGGCGGGTACCGTCACCCTGACTCCGCCCACCGTGGATTTCCATCAGGTCGAGGTGGGAACCACTTCCGCCCCGTTGCAGGTCGAGGCAGGCAACAGCGGTGGGGCTCCGGTGCCCATCTCCGGCGTCGCCATCTCCGGACCGTTCGAGATCGCAAGCAACTCCTGCGGAACCACCGCGCTCCAGCCGCAGACCGACTGCCAGGTGATGGTGGAGTTCGCGCCCACCGTGGCGGGAGCGGCCACCGGCGTCCTCACCTTTACCGATGGAGCCGGCACGCAAACCGTGGCCCTGAGCGGAACCGGCGCAGCCCCGCCGACCGATGCTCTTTCTCCCGCGTCTCTCACCTTTCCCGGCACCGTGATCGGCCAGCTTTCCTCCGCGCAGACCGTCACCATCGCCAACAGCGGAGACCTGGCGCTCACGTCGATTGCCGCTTTGGTGAGTGGAGCCTTCCAGGTATCCACCAATTGCGGCACCCAGTTGGCAGCCCGATCGAGCTGCTCCATCAACGTGGTCTTCGCTCCCACCGCGGCCGGCGTCCAGTCTGGAACCCTGACCGTTTCCGACATCATCCAGACCCAGAAGGTACCGCTTTCCGGCACGGGGCTGCTGCCTCCGGCCATCGCGGTATCTCCCACCAGCCTGAACTTCGCGGTGCAGCCGGTGGGCGTGGCCAGTGCGCCCGCGACGCTGACTGTGAGCAACAGCGGCGGCGCACCCATGGCCAATGTCGGCTTCCAGATCGTCGGCTCTGCCGCTGCCAGCTATGCCACCGGGACCACAACCTGCGGAGCGGTCCTGGCCAGCGGAAGCAGTTGCACGGTACAGGTAATCTTCACTCCTACAAGCACGACATTGAGCGCGGCCACTTTGGTGGTCTCATCCTCGTCTCTTGGCGTCACGCCGGTTTCGGTGCCCCTCAACGGCAACGGCTCAACAACCACCGTGCTTACCGCGACTCCCTCGCAGTTGACATTTCCCGGTGTGCTCGTCGGCCAATCCGGCGCGGCGCAAACCGTGACCATTGCCAACACGGGCAGCTTCGCCGCCACGTCGCTCGTGCTTACCGTTGCCGCCCCCTTCAGCCTCACCCAGAACACCTGCGCCGGCAGCTTGGCCGCAGGGAAAAGCTGCACGACCGGAGTCGTCTTTACGCCTACCGCCGCGGGTGCCGCGACCGGCACTTTGTCCATCGCCTCTACCTCGGCGGCCAATCCCGTCGCAGTGGCCCTGAGCGGCACGGGCACGGTCCCGTTCGATTTCACGCTTACCGCTTCCGGCGCAACCAGCCAGACCGTCGTCGGCGGCCAGGTCGCCAACTATACCCTGGTCATTACGCCCGCGCCGGGCTCCTCGGGCACCTTCAGCTTCCAGTGCGGAACTCCCCCAACCAATGCCCTCTGTCTCTTCAACCCCGCCAGCGAAACCCTTGCCGCCGGCGTTACGGGAAACGTAGCGGTGCAGATCTCCACGGGCCAATCCGGCTCGGCCAGCCTGATTCCGCCATCCGGCTGGCGCGCGCTTCCTCTTCTGTGCGGGCTGTTGTTGTTGCCGCTCAGCCGGAAGCGTAGCCGAGCGGGTCTTCTGCTGGCCGTTTTGTTCGCAATCGTGGCAGTCGGCGTCACCAGTTGTGCGGGCTCGGGCGGTTCGGGAGGTTCGAGCAGCCCCGCCAAGGGAGGCAATCTAACCCCGGCAGGAACCTACACGATTCCCGTCACGGTTTCTTCCAACAACGTGCAGCGCAGCATCACCCTGACGCTCACCGTGGACTAACGAGGCCACCAAAAGCGCACGCGGGATGCAAAACCAAACCGGCTATACTTTATCTTCGGGCCTTCACCAGGAGTGCCCGCAACGGGAACCGCAAGGTGCCTGGGAACGGGGAAGAGCAGGGAATGACCGCCAAAGTTACCGTCGAAGAAGTCCAGCGCGTGGCCGAGTTGGCCCACCTGGAGCTGAAGCCGGAGGAAACTCCGCGCATGTTGCATGACCTGAACGCCATTCTCGACTACGTGGCCGAGTTGAACGAGCTCGATACCGCCGGCGTCGCTCCGTTGGCCCAGATCAGCGAGCTTGGGGACGGCCCCGGTGTGGGCGTCTTGCGCGCCGACGTGGTGCTGTCCTCGCTCGATCGCGCCACCGTGCTGGCGCAGGCGCCGGAGACCGATCAGGTTTTCTTCAAAGTGCCCAAGGTGATTGAGCGCTAGGTTGCGCTGAGCCGTTTCCGCGGTCCGCGAGGCCGCAACCCGGCCCCCGAGGCCGTCAGCAAGGTCACACAAGAGGAAGGTTCCATTGCCCAGCACAGCCGAAAGTTATGTAGAGAAGCCCAAAACTCTGGCCGCCCTGCGCGCCGGCCTTGTCTCCGGCGCAACCAAGGCCACCGACTTGGCCGCCAGCTATTATGACCGCATTGCAGCCGTCAATCCGCGCCTCAATATCTACCTGAGCCTCACCAAAGAGCGCGCCCTCGCGCAGGCCGCGCACATTGACGCTCTGGCTGCCAAAGGCGATCCGCTGCCCGCTCTGGCCGGCGTTCCGGTGGGCATTAAGGACGTGCTGGTGATGCAGGGCGCTCCGGCCACGGCTGGATCGAAGATTCTGGAGGGCTATCGTCCTCCTTACGACGCCACCTGTGTCTCGAAGCTCGAAGCCGCGGGCGCGGTGCTGCTGGGCAAGCTCAACTGCGACGAGTTCGCCATGGGCTCCTCCAACGAAAATTCCGCCTACGGGCCGGTGCGCAATCCCGTGGACACCGACCGGGTTCCGGGCGGCTCCAGCGGCGGCTCGGCGGCGGCGGTGGCCTCCAACATGGCCGTGGCCACCCTGGGCAGCGATACCGGCGGCTCCATTCGCCAGCCCGCCAGCTTTTGCGGCGTGGTGGGTGTGCTTCCCACCTATGGCCGCGTTTCGCGCTACGGTTTGATCGCCTTTGCCTCGTCGCTGGATCGCGTGGGGCCGTTGGCCGCCAATGTCCGCGATGCCGCCACGCTCCTGGGCGTGATTGCCGGCCACGATCCCAAGGATGCCACCAGTTCCCCGGCTCCGGTGCCGGATTATGCCGCCGAAAGCGACAAGCCGGTCGCCGGGATGCGCATCGGCATTCCCGCCGAGTATTTCGCCGAGGGCCTCGATCCCGAGGTGCGCGCCGCCATCGAGAAGGGAATCGCCGCGCTCCAGGCTGCTGGCTGCACCGTGAAACCGGTCTCCCTGCCCCACACCAAGTACGCCATTCCCACCTACTATCTGGTGGCCACGGCCGAGGCCAGCGCCAACCTGGCCCGCTTCGACGGCGTGCGCTACGGCTATCGCTCGCCGCAGTCGGAAACCCTGCTCGCCATGTACACGCACTCCCGCGACGAAGGCTTCGGAGCCGAGGTCAAACGCCGCATCCTGCTCGGCACCTATGCGCTTTCCGCTGGCTACTACGACGCCTACTACCTCAAGGCGCAGCAGGTCCGCCGCCTCCTGGCCGAGGAATTTCTGCGCGCCTTTGCCGATGTGGACGCAATCGTAACTCCCACCTCGCCCGTCCCGCCCTTTAATCTCGGCGAGAAATCCGGCGACCCCCTGGCCATGTATCTGGCCGACATCTACACCGTAACGGCCAGTCTGGCTGGCATCTGCGGCGTCAACGTACCCTGCGGCGCCACCTCCACCGGCCTGCCCGTCGGCATGCAGGTGCTGGCCGCACATTTCAATGAAGGCACGGCCTTCCGCGTGGCGCGAGCCGTGGAGGAAGCAACGATTGAATGAACCTCTGGATAAGGCCGGTTTTGACCGGGGTACCCTCTGGGGCGCGTGCCGCAAGTGCCGCAAAATGATCGTGGGCTTTACAGGCCGCAGAAAAGCGCTTTCGAAAGGGCAATACGCGTCAGGGCACGACTTCAGTCGTGCCGTAAGTTCCGTAAAATAGACGCGGGCTTTAGCTCCTGAGGAACGTGATTCGAAAGAGGTGTAGGAGACGGTAATGTCCTACACTCAGCGGTGGAAAAAACATTGATTTGCAGAGCCTCTGTGCGGACAAGCTTCGCACGGCTTCTTTCCCGACAGATTTGCATCCGTTTCACTGGAGCAAACTGCATGAGTACTAAAGCTCGGATAGCAATTCTGGCAATCGTGGCGGCGCTGTGCGCTGCTGTTCCCACTGCACAAGCGGCTGCCCGCAAGGCACACATCGTGTCCCTGGGCGCAGCCAAGCGGGTACCTTATTCCAAGGTGGGCGACCCGGCCGGCGCGGCTCCCGCCGAAGATGCCCTTAAGATTCGCGCCCTCCTCGTCGACGGCATCCTCAAAGAGTGGACCACCGGCGACGCCCACGACGTCACCGACCGCAGCTTCGCGGTGCGCCGTGTCATCCGGCTCAACGACTCTCTCCCTGGTGACAAGCTGGGCCACTGGGTCTGGCAGCGCGGCCCTTGGCTGCTGGTCGATCGCGTCTCGGGCCGCATCGTCGCCCTCAAGCTGCCTGACTACGATCCCGGCGTGAGCCATGTAAGCTGGTTCCGCGACTATGCGGCTTAT
>JAATFE010000013.1 GCA_015655365.1 Terriglobales bacterium | reverse complement strand
GGCCGATCCCCATCCCAACAACGACGCGCCCCAGAATGAGGATCTGGATCGACCCGGCCGCAGCGCATATCAATGCGCCTGCAATGAAAACGACCGAAGTGATGAGCAACATCTTCCTTCGTCCGAGTCTATCCGAGAGGGGCCTCCGGTGATGGCTAGGATCGCGGCGCCGACCAGAGACGGGCTCACTGCAAGCTCCTGCTGGAAGATGGAGAGTCCAAAACTTCGCTTGATGAAGATGAGCGCACCGGAGATTACTCCGGTGTCGTACCCAAACAGCAAACCGCCAATCGCCGCGAAAATCGCGGCGATATAGACGTACCTCTGGCTAGCGGCCGGAGCCCTTGCAGGGGGATGGGCTACATTGGAGCCAGCTGAGGCCGCGTTCATTTTGCGCTACCCCTCTGCCTCTGGATGCTGCGGTACTGCTTGATCAAAGCGTTGGTCGAGCTATCGTGCGTGAGACTCGGCTCTTTGGGGGCTTCGAGTTCGGGCACGATGCGTTGCGCCAGAACCTTCCCCAACTCCACTCCCCACTGGTCGAAGGAATCGATATTCCAGATGGCGCCCTGGACGAAGACGCTGTGTTCGTAAAGGGCAACAAGCTTGCCCAGTGCTTCCGGCGTCAACCGCTCGAGCAGGATCGTATTGGATGGCCGATTGCCTTCGAACATGCGATGTGGCGCGAGGGATGCTGGTGTTCCTTCCGCCTCGACCTGCTGCGTGGTCTTGCCAAAGGCCAATGCTTCAGCCTGCGCGAAAACGTTGGCCAAAAGGATATCGTGATGCCGGCCGATCGCGTTCAGCGGCTTGGCAAACGCAATGAAGTCGCAAGGAATGAGCCGGGTTCCCTGGTGGATCAATTGATAAAAGGAATGCTGGCCGTTGGTGCCTGGCTCGCCCCAATAGATCGGACCGGTTTGATATTCGACTTCCTTCCCATCCAGTGTAACGTGCTTGCCGTTGCTCTCCATTGTCAACTGCTGTAGATAGGCGGGGAAGCGCTTCAGATATTGTTCATATGGCAAGACTGCGACGCTTTGCGCGCCGAGAAAGTTGTTGTTGTAAATGGCCAGGAGGCCCAAGAGGACGGGAAGATTACGCTCAAAGGGGGCAGTGCGAAAATGGACATCCATCTCGTGGAACCCGTCGAGCAGTTTGCGGTAGTTGTCGGGGCCGATTGCGATCATGGTGGAGAGCCCGATCGCCGAATCCATCGAATAACGTCCGCCCACCCAGTCCCAGAACCCGAACATGTTGGCCGTGTCGATGCCGAACTTTGCGACTGCTTCGGCATTGGTCGAGACAGCGACAAAATGTCTGGCAATGGCCGCTGTGTGCTTTAGCGTCTCCAGCGCCCAGGCTCGCGCCGTGTGTGCGTTGGTCATCGTCTCAAGAGTGGTAAAGGTCTTTGACGAGACGATAAAGAGCGTCTCCTCGGCATCCAAGTCACGCGTAGCTTCGGCGATGTCCGTGCCGTCGACGTTGGAAACGAACCTGAAAGTCAGATCGCGCTGGGAATAATGGCGCAGTGCTTCATACGCCATGACCGGGCCAAGATCGGATCCGCCGATGCCGATGTTCACGACATTGCGGATTGGCTTCCCGGTATAGCCCTTCCACTCTCCGCTGCGAACGCTGTTGGAGAAGGCGGTCATCTTGTCCAGAACGGCGTGCACCAAGGGCACAACGTCCACTCCATCTGCGAGAATCTTTTCTCCAACCGGAGCGCGCAAGGCTACATGCAGAACCGATCGCTTCTCGGTGACGTTGATCTTGTCTCCGCGGAACATGGCGTCGATTCGAGACCGCAGCCCAGATTCCTCGGCAAGCTGCAAGAGCAGTTTTACTGTTTCGTCCGTGATGCGGTTCTTCGAATAATCGAGGTAAATGCCAGCCGCCTCAACCTTAAGGCGCCCTCCTCGTGTTGGATCTTGAGCGAAGAGATCTCTAAGATGGAGATTGCGGCTCGTCACGGCATGGACCTCAAGGGCCTTCCATGTGCTGCTTCCAATCAGTGAAGCAATGGCTTCTGTCATAATTCACTCCTGTTTCGATTGATCGTTATGTTGAATTCATCGTCAGAATCGGCTCGGAGCGTTCTCACGATCATTGAGTCTCCGAGTCAGGCGCAGGACCACCATTTCATCTGCCCCCTTCGATTTCTGTCGCTTATTGCTCATGCATCGCGCACACCTGCACGAAGGCGTTCCTTGCTAGTTTACCGGTGTGTAAAGGATGACCACGGAGTATCCGACGTCGAACCAAACATTCCACCTTGCTGCCCAGCGTAAAGCACCGGGCGCCTCCAACTCAAGTGTGCAAGGCAGTACAGTCGGTGTTATTCCCGGAGAGAAGAATGGAGGCCTGCCGCGACTTTGATCCGGCGAGGAGACCGTCATGTCTGAACGTCATGCTTTCGAGTCCATCCCGACAAAGATCCTGTTGCCGGCTCATGGAATGGTGGTAGTTCAGGCAGCGGCTCAGGTGGTCTCCGGACGGTGCGCGCCGGATTTCTTGCAATTCATACGGCACATATAGCAAATGTTAGACTTCGAACTTATCGCAATGCCAGGTCTCGCATGAAATTGCAGCCGCATGCCCCAACAGAAGTTTTCTTGAACTCAGGTTTCTGCTTACCGAACATTCGAAACATCGGAGCGCCTTTCAATGCGGTGTCATGCGGATGCCTCATGTAGTGGGCTAGGTCTCTGACCGGATGATTTAGTACCTCGAGTTCGTGCTATCCCAGGTCTCAAAAGCGAGACCTGGGGCACCCAAGCTGGTACAACTTCAAGCGGTCAGAGACCTAGTCGGCAGAGTTCAGCCATAGATCTCTGACTGTCGGATCGCAAATTAAACACAATCCAGGCTGTAATTCAAGAGAGCGCCGCCGTTTGGTTTCAATGCTGCCGAAGCCGAAGTTATCTCCGCCGGATGCCAAGCTGTCCGAGAGGGGGGATTCTTTCCCAGGGCCCAAAAACCAGGGCCCCAGGATGATGGCGAATTGATGCCCCTGAGGCTCGTGCCGCCCGACCGTTCGGCGCTACTTCGTCTCGGTGAGTCCGCGATACCTCTTCATTGGCTCGCTGCTGGGATCGCTGCCCGCCCAGTTCCGGTAGAGCGCGCCCAACTCTTCGGAGTTTTCGTGCGAGAGCACCATGGTGCGAAAACGGTCGCCGTTCGCGCGGGTCAGGCCGCCGTGGTCTTCAAACCGCTGGAAGGCGTCGTCGTCGAGCATCTCGCTCCACAGGTAGGCGTAGTAACCGGCCGGATAGCCCGACGCCCAGATGTGCTGAAAGTAAGTGGAACGATAGCGCGGCGGAACGTAGCTCTGGTTGAGATGGGTCTTTGCCAGTGCGGCCTTCTCAAACAAGTCGACCTCCTGGAGGGGCGCACCAACCGGAAGAGTATGCCACTGCATGTCGAGTTCGGCGGCAGCGAGCAGTTCGGTGAGCATGTAGCCCTGATTGAACAACTCCGCCTTCTTGAGCTTGGCCACAAGTTCGGCGGGCATGGGCGCGCCGGTCTGGTAGTGGCGCGCGTAGTGAGCGAAAACCGCCGGGTACGACAGCCAGTGCTCGTTGAACTGCGACGGGAACTCGACGAAGTCGCGCGGCGTGCCGCTCAGGCTGGGATAGGTGATCGTCGAGAACACGGCGTGCAGTGCGTGGCCGAACTCGTGGAACATGGTGCGCACATCGTCGTAGCTGATGAGCGCGGGTTGTCCCTCCGCAGGCTTGGGAAGGTTGCAGACGTTGTAGACCACGGGCAGCGTTCCCATCAGCTTCGAGCCGGGAACGAACGAGCCGGTCCACGCGCCGCCGGACTTGTTGTCGCGCTTGAAGTAGTCGGTGTAGAAAAGCGCGAGCGGCTTGCCGTCGGCATCGGTAACTTCGTAGACGCGCACCTCGGGCTGGTAGACGGGAATATCGTGGCGCTCCTTGAAGTTGATGCCGTAGAGTTCGTGCGCGGCGTAGAAGACGCCATCCTGAAGGACACGGTTCAGCTCGAAGTAAGGCCGCACCTCGGCCTCGTCGATGCCGTATTTGGCCTTGCGCACCTGATCGGAGTAGAACTCCCAGTCCCACGGCTGAACCTGGAAGCCGCCTTTCTGGGCGTCGATTACAGCCTGAATGTCGCTTGCTTCTTTGGCCGCACGTGCCGTGGCTGCGGGTACGAGG
>JAATFE010000424.1 GCA_015655365.1 Terriglobales bacterium | reverse complement strand
GTGGCTTCGGGAATGGTGGCTCTGGCCGCTCCGCTGGTGGAGATGCTCTTCATGGGCGGACGCTTCTCGGCGGGCGATTCCCGGGAGTGCGCGGCCTACTTTGCCGTCTTCTCCGTCTCGATCTTTCTCTGGTCCGCGCAGTCGATCTATGCCCGCGCGTTTTACGCCGCCGGCAACACCTTTGTGCCGATGGCAGCCGGAACGGTAGTGACCCTGGTCTCGCTGCCCATCTACGCGGTTCTCTACCGCTGGCACGGAGCCATGGGGCTGGCCCTGGCCTCGAACATCGGCATCGCCCTCCAGACCGTCTCCCTGGGCGTCCTGCTCCATCGGCGCCACATGGTTTCAGTCGCCAGCCTCGACTATGCCGAACTGGGGCGTTGCCTGCTGGCCGCGGCGACCAGCGGCGCGGCGGTCTGGGGCCTCGCGACCTGGGCCAGCGGCGTGGCGCGCCACTACCTGCCCGGCCATATCCGCTCCACGGACCTGGCGCTGCTCCTGGCCGGCTCGGCAATCTGGTTTGTCATCGCAGGATTGGTTCTGGAAAAGTCCGGGTCGGCGCTGCCCAGGGTCATGTTGAAGCGGCTGCGGCTGGCTTAAGAGCGCTCTCGCCGCTCTTTTTGCGTGCGTTGCTTTCCCGCATCTCAGCAAACACACAGATGCCCCGCGGATGCGGGGCATCTGTGCCGGAGCGGATTGGGTCTGTATCTAGGCCTGGGCCGTTTTGGACACGTCGTACAATTCGGTGACCGAGGCGCTGGGAACTACTACGGCCTTGACTTCGGGCTTGCGGATATCGATGCCGCCCTTGAAGAATGCGCCATCCTCAATGCTGATGCGGGCCGCCGCCACATCGCCGGTCAGTGCGCCTTCGGCGCGGATATCGACGCGATCGGAAGCGGAGAGATTGCCGCGAACCTTGCCCAATACCACAATTTCCCGTGCGGTGATGCTGGCGGCTACCTTGCCATTGCGGCCCACGGTTACGCGGTTGCCAGGAAGATTGATGCTACCCTCGACTTTGCCGTCGATAAACAGCGACTCAGAGCCGGTGATCTCGCCGGTAAAGACAAGTCCCTTTCCGATAATGGCCTGATCGCTGGCCGAAACTGCGGGGCGGGCTGCTGCTTCATTCGGGGCAACGCTCAGCATCGGCCGTGCAGGCTCCGGGCTCGAATTATTCGAGGGCGTTCCGTTCTCGTTGGGTTTCCACATTGAGCTCACGGCGGATCTTCCTTTCCTGGGGATAGCGAGATGCCTCGCAAAGTTCTGGCGGGCACTCAAATGCGTGGTAATTCCGACTTGCGCGCAACTGCAACCAACCTCGTTGCTTGCTGCCACTATAGAAGTGCCGTCCCTACGCTGTCCGCAAAAAAAGCGGGATACTAATATCGTATGGCTCAAGCTAAGAATCTTCGAACCATGTGGCCTCAAAAAATATCATAAAAGTTGCAGATTGCCAACTTTAAAGACAACTTGACGACGCCACGGGAGAAAGAGCAACGGCTGCATTTGCCGCGATCGGCAACGATGGGACTGGTTCGGTGGTTCTTCTTGAGCTAGGTTACGATCCCTTTGTTAGCGCGAGCGCGCCAGCAGAACGACAGCGGGGCAGATTAAGAGCCTTTTACAACTTGAGTTGCTAACCTGCCCCGCGGAAAATCGCATTCGAGATATGCCTAACTCAGCTTGGACCCTTCGGACGAGATGGAGGCTCCAGGGACCGCTTGCTTGGGCTCGGGCTTGCGAATGTCGATGCCGCCCTTGAAGAAAGCTCCGTCCTCGATGCTGATGCGTGCACAAGCCACATCGCCGGTCAAAGCGCCCTCGGCGCGGATATCCACGCGGTCCGAAGCGGAAACATTGCCGCGGACTTTGCCCAGCACGACGATCTCGCGCGCGGTGATGCTGGCCGCCACCTGACCGTTACGGCCTACAGTTACGCGATTGCCAGGCAGGTTGATGCTTCCCTCGACCTTGCCGTCGATATACAGCGACTCGGTTCCGGTGATCTCGCCTTTCACGAACAGGCCCTTGCCGATGGTGGCTTGGTCGCCAACCGTGGCCTGG
>JAATFE010000510.1 GCA_015655365.1 Terriglobales bacterium | reverse complement strand
TGCCGAGCGCGCCGCCAGTTTGGGCCTGGATTTGGAGACGCCACAGAAAGACGGGAAACTCGAAATACTCTATCTCCGTCCCCTCGATCTGTCGGTAGACGAAACCATGCATTCGATTCTCGACGCGGTGCAGAAGATTGGTGCCAAGCGCCTGGTGATCGATTCACTGGCGGGCTTTGAGATGGCTCTGTCGCCCGGTTTCCGGGCTGACTTTCGTGAATCGCTCTATCGCATGATCTTCGCATTGACGGGAATTGGCGTGACGATTCTGAGCACGGTTGAAGTGGATGAGTCTTTCACCGAATTTCCGTTCAGCACTTACTCAATCTCGTTCCTCACCGACGACATCATCCGCCTGCGGTATGTATCCATCGATGGCCAGCTTCGCAAGATCATGGTGGTGATCAAGATGCGCGGCGGAAATCACGCCAAGGATATTCGCGAGTATGAAATCACGTCCAACGGCGTGATGATCCTCGGCAATCGCCTCACCAACTATCAGGCTCTTATCAGCGGGATCCCCGTGTATAAGGACCGATCCGAGCTGACGGAGAAGTAGCCCGGAGCCGGGAGTCAAGAGTAAGGGTTAACGAAACACCCATATCGTTGCTCTCGGCCGTCTCTGAACGAGTGGCTGAGGGCAACTTCTGGGAATCGTGCAACGCTCGCGTCCTCAGGGCATTTGCCTTGGAGATGAACGACTCTCAATGCTACAGAGATAGTGGTCGGCAGGAAGCAGCGGGTTGCGCAATATTGCACGCTCTGTTTTGCTTCCGAGTCAAACCGGCGACATCCTGGATCGCCGCGGGCTCACCTATCTCTCGATCTGGATCGTAGCCGTCGTCCAGCGCGCACTGAGCAATACTGCACAGTGTTCATAGGGCCGTCGTCCTTGGTGTTTTTTTCTGAGCCGGTCCGCCTGAGCCTTCTCAAACCGTGCAAGAGTGCACATCTATTCCAACCCGGGTGGAATAAGTTCAAACGATGATGAATTCCACCATCGTTCGCATTCAAGGATTCGGAACGCCTGTTTTGGACCTGTTTCTATTCGCAGCCGGGTGCTTTGTTTTCCATCGTTCGCTTGGCAGTCTTGGAAAAATGGAAGTTCGGACAGGGTGAAATCATTTGGCGCCGCATGTACCGACAGCGATCCAATCGGGTCGGAGCGCAGCGTAGCGCGTCTCTTTTTGAGCTTCGGTATGAGTGAAGCTCGGCGTTGAATCGCATGACTTGCCACTGAATTCCAGTACTGCCACCGAGAAAACCAACGCTCGAATGTGTTTGTCAGGAGTTTGCAATGTCCGCATCGGATATTTCATTGAATTCGCAATCCAACCCCATGATGCGTCGTCAGTTGCGGCCCGCCCAGTCCGGAATTCGGTCGGTCTTGCAGCGGATACCCGGCACGTCGTCGCCTCTGAAGGTAGCAGTGATCGGTAACCACCTTCCTCGGCAGTGTGGAATTGCAACCTTCACCACAGACTTGTGCGATGCGCTTAGTGCCGAATACGGCTCCACAGGATTGTCCGTCGTCGCGGTCAACGATCCGCAATCGAGTTATGCCTATCCGGAACGGGTGCGTGTCGAGATCGCCGAAGGCGATATCTCATCCTATCGAGCCGCTGCGAGGTTTCTTAATGCGGGCAATTTCGATCTGGTGTGCTTACAGCATGAATTTGGGATTTACGGTGGGAATGCAGGCTGCTATGTTCTGGAGTTGATGAAGCGGCTCAACATGCCGGTGGTCACAACGCTCCACACCGTTCTGGGGCAGCCAGATGCCAACCAGAGGATGGTCATGCAGCAGATTGCGGCGCGCGCCGATCGCATGATCGTAATGAGCAAGTACTCTTCTCGCGTCCTCCAAGATGTGTTTGGAGTTGCGGAGGGAAAAATTGACTTGATTCCTCACGGCATTCCAGACTTGCCTTTCTCGGATCCGAACATCTACAAAGATGCGCTCTCACTGGCAGGAAAGTCCGTACTGCTCACGCTCGGTTTATTGTCTCCCAACAAGGGATTCGAGAGCGTGATTCATGCCATGCCACAGATCTTGTCCCATCACAGCAACGCTGTTTACCTGATTGCAGGAGCAACCCATCCCCACGTCAGGGCACGCGAAGGGGATCGATATCGGGAGCAGTTGCAGGCCCTGGCCAAGAAACTCGGGGTTGAGAAACAGGTGATCTTTCACAACCGGTTTTTCAGCCCAATGGAAATGGCCATGCGGGTTGGATCGGCCGACATTTACATCATGCCCTATAGTCATGAGGCGCAGGCCGTTTCGGGAACCTTGGCGTATGCCATGGGAGCTGGAAAGGCGATCATATCCACCCCTTACTGGCACGCGGCAGAACTGCTGGACGATGGGCGCGGGGTCCTGGTTCCGTTTGAGAACGCCGCCGCAATTGCAGGCGCTGCCATTAAACTTCTTGACGACGATTCGGCGCGTCAGGCGATGCGCAGGCGTGCTTATTTCTACGGTCGTCAGATGGTCTGGAACCGCGTGGCGCAGTCCTATATGCGCTCGTTCGTGCGGGCCAGCATCGGTCGGGCGAAGCCTGCCCCTTTGATGTTCCCAGTTCAATCTGCCGCCATCGTCTCCGCAGAGCAGCTCTTTACTGCCTGAGCATCCGGCCGGCGTGAATGTGGAGAAAGACGCTAGGAATCGCACGCCCTGAATAACGGCTTGAACAGCCGTGACCGTGGCGTGCTGGTTTTCGATCGGAAATCTAACTTTCATAAGGATAGCAATGGCCGCAGAGACATTCGTTGAAGTGAAGCCAGACTTGCGTCCCCTGGCCGCAGTTGTCGTTGCGCACCCGGACGACGAGATACTTTGGTGCGGCGGTTACATATTGGCCCATCCGGAGTTTCTTTG
>JAATFE010000395.1 GCA_015655365.1 Terriglobales bacterium | reverse complement strand
TGGACCTGCGTGCCGCCGCGGAAGTCCACGCTCAGGGGGACCGGGCTGCCGATTTGCGACCAGTGCATGCCCATCGAAACGATGCCGGCCACGCTGAAGATCAATGAAAAGCCGAGGAAGTACCACTTCTTCCCGAGCCAGTCCACATTTACATTGCGAAACAATTCCACTGGTTCTCTGCCTTCCTGGGAGCTGGAGCCCCAAGGGCTCCAGCGTTATGTTTTTCCACTGCCACACATGCAGCCCGTGGTTTAGATGGAGACCAGTTCCCCTGGCTTCAACTTGTTCAAGTGGGCATCGAAGATGACCCGCGAGACAAACACCGCCGTAAACAGGTTGGCCGCCAAACCGATGGTCAGGGTAACCGCAAAGCCCTTGACCGGGCCGCTGCCGAACAGGAACAGGATGGCCGCGGAGACAATAGTGGTGACGTGGGTATCGACAATGGTGATCCACGCATGGCCAAAGCCCTGATCCACAGCCGCGGAAGCCGCCTTGCCGGCGCGCACCTCTTCGCGTATTCGCTCGAAGATCAGCACGTTGGAGTCGACGCCCATACCAATGGTCAGAATGACTCCGGCGATGCCGGGCAAGGTAAGCGTAGCCCCCGAGAAGCCCATGAAGCCCAGCAGAATCACCAGGTTCAGGAACAAGGCCAGATCGGCGTTGATGCCCGAGCCGCGGTAGTAGACGAGCATGAAGGCCATGACCACGAGCACGCCCACGATAGCAGCCGTGATGCCCTTCCGGATGGAGTCGGCACCCAGAGACGCGCCCACGGTGCGGGTTTCGTAGTACTTGAGCGAGGCAGGCAGCGCGCCGGTGCGAAGCATCTTCGACAGGACGGTGACTTCGTCGGGGGTAAAGCTGCCTGCGATTTCGCCGCTGTCGCGGATGGCGCCCTCAATGGTGGCGACTTCGCGAACCTTATCGCTCATGACCACGGCCATGCTGCGGCCCACGTTCTTGCTGGTGTAGTCGTAGAAGCGGTCGCCGGCCTCGTTGGTGAGGGTGAAGCGCACGTTGCGGCGGCCGGTGTTCTGGTCGGTGCCGGGATCGGCGGAGCGGAAGTCGTTGCCGGCCACAACCGAGACCTTCTGCAAGACATAGACGCTATCGGAACTGGAGCCCTGGGCCATCATGCCGGAGAAGCTCTTCAACTCTTCGTCGCCGGGTAGCGTGCCGCCCTGGCTGGCCAAAGCTTCCTGCTCGTCCTTGTAAGGACCGCCCACGACGGCGTGAATCTCAAGACGCGCGGTGGACTGAATGATGTCCTTGACCCGTTCCAGGTCGTCGACGCCGGGCAGTTCAACCAGGATCTGGTTGGCGCCCAGGCCGTATTCCTGAATCAGCGGCTCGCTGACGCCGAGCGAATCGACGCGGTCGCGAATGGACTCGATCGCCTGCTGTACGGTCTTCTTTTCCAGGGTGCTCAAGACCAGGGGCTTCATAGTCAAGGCCCAGGAGGTTTCGTTGCCGCCGCCGGAGAGGTCATATTCGTTGCCGTACTTGGACTCGAGCGCGGAACGGACGTCGCTGGCCTTTTCCGGAGCCGTACCTTCGACGCGGATCGACTGCGGCCTGGCGGGATCTGGCTTGTAGACCTGAGAAAAGCCGAGATTGGCGGTCTTCAGGTCCTGCTGAATCCTGGCCGCGGTATTGTCGGTTTCAGCGTTGACCGCTTCCGACACTACCACCTGGAGAATAAGGTGAGTGCCACCACGCAGATCCAAGCCAAGGTGAATCCGCTTGGCCATGGCGTCGGTCAAGGACTTGCCATCGACGCCGGCAGGAACCCCGAAGATGCCATAAACGCAAACCACCAGGACCGCAACTATCAGGAGAACTTTGCTCTTGAGATTCTTCTTCATCGTTTCGTTTCTCTAGTCCAAAAGGTAAAAAGCTGGTCCAAAACCTAAGAGGCCGAAGGGCCGTCCTGAGAGGTGACCGACGCAATCGCGCTTTTGGCCACTTCCATCTTGATGTTGTCCGGCGCTACGCGGATGACGATGACATCGTCCTTGATGGACACGATGATGCCGCGGATGCCGCCCGCAGTGGTTACGCGGTCACCAGCCTTGATGCTGGCGAGCATTGCCTGCCACTGCTTCTGCCGCTTTTGTTGCGGACGGATCATGACGAAGTACAGGACCGGAATCAATAGAAGAGGGAGAAGCATGGGGAGACTGCTTCCGCCGCCGGCGGCCTGCAAGAGCACCAAAACTGCCAAACTCGTTGCCACGTTCATCCTTTACTCGCCCTGGGCCGCGAAGCTCGCTACCACTCAGAGCACAGGCATACCCGGCTTTGAACCGGGCGCCTCAGAAAAATTTTAGTCTCCGGGAATGGTCCTGGTCGCTGGTCTAGTCTAACCCAGGCTGGGGAAGAAGGGCTCGGTTGCCACATGCCGGGCACTGAGTTCCCATTCCGCACCCGCACCTAAACCAGTAACCCTGCCGCCGTCTGCTTCCTTTTCGACACGGCCTTCCCTTGGGGGTCAAGTTTCGGAAATCGCACAGAGCCACCGCGTTCATTCCGCTCAGATTCCAAAAGAATGCCTAGCAAGATAAGATACGCGCGGCCTGTTGCGTGTCAAGGCGCAGGACAGCCTTCCGTGGGCCGTTCCCCGAAATTCATCTCCGCCCGACCAGATACCTTGTCGAACTTACGAAGCCCTTACAGATTATCTACCCCTCCCTTATTGCCTTCGATGTCTTCTAGGCATAGAGCGCTTTCCGCGACCGGCGGCCCGCCGGGCACGCGCGAAGGCGGAATTGGGGAACAATATGATGTTGAGCCTCGAGCCTGGGTTCGTCCTTGCCGTCCCGGCAGGATTTGGAGTGGCATTTCTGCTCTGGGTGCTGTGGAACTTCTGGAAAGATGCACAGCGGAAGAGCGACTCTCCGCGTCCACGGCCTTCCACAGCCAACTCGGTGCGAGTCATTCGGCACTGAAAACAGGGCGGTTATTCCCTGCCCCCACGCTCAGGCCTGCGGACCGGCCAGTTCCCAATAGCGCAGTTCGGGACTGGCGCAGGTGAGACAGAGCCGCTGGCCCTCCACTTCGGCAAAGCGGCCAAAGTTCACGCCTTCTCCGCAGCGCGGGCAGAGAAAACGGCCGCCGCGGTGGCGGGGAAGCTCGGCGGGGTCGACGGCCACCCGCACCCATTTTCCTGGGCTTGATTACGAAATCACGAGAACACGGTACTAGTTCTGCCTGGCTTCCGAAGCTGCCGCCGGGGCTTCCGGAT
>JAATFE010000351.1 GCA_015655365.1 Terriglobales bacterium | reverse complement strand
CAGCCGATGAAAACCATCGCCCGCTAACCACCGCTCAAACTCCGGAGCCGGCCGAAGTCCGAACACGCGCCGCAAATAGAGCGCGTCATGGAAACTCGTGCTCTGGTAATTGAGCATCACGTCGTCCGCGCCCGGCACGCCCATGATGTAGTTGACTCCCGCTACGCCCAGCAGGGTGAGCAAGGCATCCATATCGTCCTGGTCGGCTTCGGCGTGGTTCGTGTAACAAACGTCGCAGCCCATGGGCAGCCCCAGCAGCTTGCCGCAGAAGTGGTCTTCCAAGCCGGCCCGCGCAATCTGCTTGCCGTCGTACAGGTACTCGGGGCCGATGAAGCCCACCACCGTATTCACCAGCATGGGCCGGTATCGCCGGGCCACCGCGTACGCACGCGCCTCCAGCGTTTGCTGGTCCACGCCGTGATGCGCATTGGCCGAAAGCGCCGAGCCCTGGCCGGTCTCGAAGTACATCACGTTGTCGCCAACGATGCCATTGGCGCACGCCGCTCCCCGCCGCAGAGACTGCCCGGCCTGTTGCGCCTCGTCAAGCAGCGACAGGTTGACGCCAAAGCTGCGGTTGGCCGCCTCGGTGCCGGCAATGGACTGAAAGATCAGGTCGACCGGCGCACCCTGTTCCAGCGCGGCCATTTGCGTGGTGACGTGAGCCAGCACGCAACTCTGCGTGGGAATCTGGAATCGCTGGCGCACGGCGTCGATCAAGCGCAGCAGTTGCATGGTGGTTGCCACGCTGTCGCTTGCGGGATTGATGCCGATCACGGCGTCACCGGAGCCGAGCAGGAGTCCGTCGAGCACGGCCGCGGCAATGCCTGCCAGGTCGTCGGTTGGATGGTTGGGCTGGAGGCGTGTGCTCAGCCTTCCGGCCAGCCCCACGGTGGTGCGAAACCGCGTTACCACGCGCATCTTCGCTGTGGCCGCAATCAGGTCTTGCACCCGCATCAACTTGCTCACGGCTGCAGCCATCTCCGGCGTGATTCCCGGCGCGAGCGCTGCAAGCCGGTCCCCGGTGGCGTCGTCGGAAAGCAACCAATCGCGCAGTTCGCCGACCGTGAGCGAACGCACGGGCGCAAAGGCTTCGGTGTCGTGCGTGTCCACGATCAGCCGCGTCACCTCGTCTTGTTCGTAGGGAACCACCTGCTCCGACAAAAAGTGCTCAAGCGGAAGGTCGGCAAGGGCGAACTGCGCTGCCACGCGTTCTTCGGCAGAGCCGGCCGCCAGACCGGCAAGGGCGTCTCCGCTGCGGAAAGGTGTTGCCTTGGCCAGCAGTTCGCGCAAGTCCGCAAAACGATAGAGCCTGTTGCCGATGGTGTGCGCAAAAGTCATGCGAGTGGATATAGAGTAACCCGGCAGACCGACGTATCCAGTTCTCTCACACCGGTGCGTTACAACTTGCAGGTCGTGTGGCCGTTCAAGAACTGGAGAATCCCGAGATCACTTCACTCTCCATCCCCGTTCCGGAGCCGGCAAACAGAAACTCCCAGGAAGGGTCGAGATAAAGCCAGCGCTGGGTGCTGAACCAGCTCGTCGGCAGTCCAGGAACATGCAGCAAGGTATGACCGCCGCCACACATCAATTCCGTCCCGTTCCATGCCAGGAACGTTCTGGACGGTTGGCCCACGTGGGCAGGGTTCGTCACCAGCCTGAGGCACACCGGGCACCGTTGCCGTTGATCCTGAAGCGCCCACTTGAAACCAAACAGGCAGAACGAGAAGGAGGAGATCAACTGGATATACATTGCACGAGCCGGGTCGAACGTTGAGTGCCCATAAGCCAGGTCAAGCGATGCAAAATAGACGATCGGCAGGAGCAGCGAGATCTTGGCACTTAAGAAGCTCCAGCGGCACAGCCTCTGGGACCAGGAATGCTCATGCGAGCACACGCTGTAGTCTCCGAGCGACATCGCAGTAATCGCAGGCAACGAGAGCAACGCGAGAAGGATGGCAAACAGATAGATGCCCCATGTTCCCGGTCTCCATGTTTCGATGGAAAAGCCCAGGAGATCGTTCTCGGACGCGCCCGGCCCGTACGCGGTAATGCGCACGCATTGAGTCCACATCGCGGCTTTTCCGGCTGACGTTAAATGGGCCACAACGTATCCTGCCCCGCCCGAATCGATTTCGGAATCGGGTTGGAGCAGCCACACACCGACCTTCCCGGGCAGCCCCCAGGAATCTTCGGGCGCAACGCCGACAATTCTGGCATTGCGTCGGCCCACACGGATCACGCGGCCAACGGCTTTCGGATTCGCGCCGAAGTCTCTCTTCCACGCGTCTTCGCTCAGGATCACCCCAAGCACATTGCCGTCGGCTTTGAGATCCGGCAACGCAAACTGTACAGGCAAGCCGAGCAAGGCAAACAGGTTGGAACTGGCGCGCGCGACTCTCCACGCAGCCTTTCCATGAGCGCCGTCTCCGGTCGACACAGACTCCTGCCCAACAGACTCTTCTGTGACACGGTAGAACGCAAACCCGTCGAAATACTGCTGTTTCCGTCCCTTCCACGCTCGATACTGTCCTGGTGAAATGGTAAGTGGCGCACCGTCGTTGGAGTCTGCATACCGAATCAGCACCAGACCCGGACCGACATGCTGTGGCGACAGACTGCGCTCTGCCCGCACCCCGGGCAACAAGAGGGCAAGGACAGAACTTGCTGCCAATAGACCAGCGAGCCACAGGATGCATTGCACGGGAGAACCGCGTAGTGCCGCGCGAGGCATGTTCCTTGGCCGCATCTGCCGGGCCAGGCAACACGCATCTTGAAAAGCTCCCAGGCAGAAGGCCGTGACCTCGCGTTCCGCTGCCCAGGTGATGCCACGCGATGGGGCACAGGCCCTCTGCACATGCCACAACTCCGCATCCCACTCTCGCAGCCACTCCGCACGCTGCTTTGCCGGCACCAGGAGGGAAGCACAACGCAGCAGGACGAGATGGAAGAGATGAGAAGCCCACTGAGATGCAGGCGTCATACCGATTTCGCCTCCTCTGAGGGAACCATCCGTTCAAGCAGCGGATACCGTTTGCGCGATACTTGCAGGGTTGTCTTTCCTGCCGCAGTGAGCTTGTAATACTTTCTCGCAGGCCTCTGCTCCGCGTCGGCGATTGACTGGCGCTCCCATTGAGAGCGGATCAGCTCATCGCGTTCCAGCCGCCGCATCGCCGGGTAGACGGTTCCGCTGGGGAGGCCTGTCATCTCCATAATGCTGAAGCCGTAGACAAATCCAGCATCCAGCGCCTGAAGGATGATCGCCGCGGTGTGCGAAAGTTTCGTCTCTGAGGCCATGGCGTATTTTACCTATGTAGCAATCTACTTGACAACACCATATACCGAGTACTACATAGGGTATATAGGTAAACGACGCTTGAACTGCTGTCCTCGCGCAAAATCCGCAGTCCTCTACTTTGAGGAACTCCCAGAAGAGGTCATTACCACCCCAGGACTCTGCGTCTAATGATTTTTCCAGTTTGCCATTCACTTGGCAAGGAATCGATCTTGAAAATGCGGTTCACGAACATCAACCCGGAGACCGTCCCCATGCTTGAACTCGAACATTTGTACCGAAGTTTCCGCGGCATTCCCGCCATTGAAGATGTGAGCTTCAAGGTAGCTCCCGGTGAGATTGTGGGCTTTCTGGGTCCCAACGGCGCAGGCAAATCCACCACCGTGAAAATCGTTACGGGCATGTTGCGGCCGAACGACGGGCGCGTGCTCTTCGAAGGCCGGGACATTGCCAAAGACATGGTTGGCTTTCGCGCCGACTTCGGTTACGTCCCTGAAGAAGCGCATCTCTACAGCTATCTTTCGGGCCTCGAATACTTGCAACTGGTTGGCCGCCTTCGCGAGATTGGCGAAGGACTCATCGAAGCCAAGGCAACCCGTCTGCTCAAGCTCCTGAATCTCGAGTCCTGGCAGTATTCGCCCATCTCCACCTATTCCAAGGGGATGCGCCAACGCATACTGATCGCCGCAGCCCTGTTGCACAATCCCAAACTGCTCATCTTTGACGAGCCGCTCTCTGGGCTCGATGTGGTCACCATGCGTCTGTTCAGAGACCTCTTGGAGTTGCTCGCGGCGCAGGGCAAAGCTGTCCTCTACATCTCCCATGTGCTTGAAGTCGTCGAGCAGGTCTGCAACCGCGTGATCGTCATCGCCAAAGGCACGGTCCTGGCCGATGCTCGCCCCGCCGATCTTGCGAAGTTGATGAGCTTGCCCAATCTCGAAAGCGTCTTTGCACAACTGGTCGAGCAGCAAGACACGCGAACCGTCGCGCAGGAGATGGTGGAGGTGATGCAAATTGGCCATCGGTGAAGAATTCCAGCGCCTGTTCATGATGTCCGAGCCAGAAGCGCGCTCGCTCAATTCCCAGGCCGCGCTCGGACCAGTGCGGGTACCCAAACGCTCCCAGTTCGCGCTGCTCGTGCGCCACTTTCTGGAGCGATTCTTCAACCACGAGACTGCCTCGCCGGACGGCGACGCCAGGGCGCGCCTGATCCTCATCGCTGTGGCCACCGGCATTCCCGGATTCATGGTGGCGTTATATCTGTGGCCGGTCTACCACCCATTCATCGGATGGCCTCCAGGCCGTGCCTTGAATGCTGCCTTGCCGCCTTATTGGTTGCAGGTCAACCATCATTTCTTTTTTGTTCTCTATTCTTTCGTCGCGCTGGGCATCGTCACGGTCTTCGAATGGGACATGTTCTTCCCCGATCTGCTCGATGTGTTTATTCTCACCACCCTGCCCATTCAGGACCGAAAGCTCTTTGCGGCGCGCGTTGCCGCGATCGGCATCTTTATCGGGGGCTTCTTGTTCGATGCCAACATGCTCGCGCCTCTGGTTCTTCCCGCATCCTTCGATCCGCCCAACCTCCCGCGTCTACTCGCCGGCCACGTACTGGCAGTCCTGAGCAGCGGCTTGTTCTCCGCGGCCCTCATACTGGCCATGCAGGGCACGCTTCTTTCCGTTCTGGGCGAGCGGTTGTTTCGCCGCATCTCGCTTGTCTTGCAGGGACTCTCGATCACCGTGCTTTTGATGCTCCTGTTCCTGTTTCCCGTTCTCTCCGGCGCGGTTCCTGTTTTCCTCCAATCCAAGAGCCCGTTCGTGCTTTGCTTTCCGCCATTCTGGTTCCTCGGCATCTACCAGCGCTTGCTTGAAGGACCCTCAGCTTTGCCCATCTATGCTCAACTCGCCCAAACCGGCTGCGAGGCGTTACTCATTGTCATTGGGATAGCGATGATGGCCTATCCGCTGGCCTATCTGCGCAGGGTGCGCCAACTGGTGGTCGGCTCCGGCACGTGCGATACGCGCAAGTGGGTGACGCGCCCACTGCAAGATTTGCTCCATGCCACGCTGCTTCGGCCACCCGTAGGCCGGGCTACCTTCCACTTCATCAGCCAGACCATACTGCGCGTTCAGCGCTACCGTATCTATTTGGTTCTCTATGGCGGAGTCGGCCTCTCCGTCGTCGTCGCCAGTATCCTTCGCTTGACGGTCGCGCGCGGTCAGGTCCGCATCGGAATCTCAGCCGACGGCATCCGCGCGGCCATCGCCATTGTCGCCTTTTGGACCGTTGCCGGACTTCGCATGGCCTTTGTCTCTCCCGGCAATCGGCAGGAAAACTGGGCTTTTCGCATTGTTCATGGCAGGCCTCCGCATTGCAACGCCGCCATGCCTCAATTGCTGGCCGCCAAACTCTGGGCACTCCTCTGGACCGCCGTCGTCACCTTTGGCGCTTATCTCGCGTTCCGAGTCATCGCTCCGCGGGAACTCCTCACGTGGCCCGCAACCGCGAGCCTGTTGCTTATCGCCGCCGGCCTGTGCCTGCTGCTTACCGACGCATTCTTCCTCAACGTCAAAACAGTCGCCTTCACCGGTGAGCCGTCGCGAGAGGACCCTAACCTCACGCTGACGGTTCTCAAATACTTTACGTTTTTCCCCATCGTTCTTTGGCTGCCGGTCGTCTCCGAGCCATGGATTGAAGCAAGCATCCAGCACTTTGTCCTGGCCGTAGCGGCCATCGCCGGATCGCATTTGGTCTTCCGTGCCATTCATCGCCGGATCATTCAGGATTACTGCGACCTGCCCGGCCTCGAAGACGACGAGGAAGACTTTCCCATGAAGCTCGGTCTCCGCTACTGAAGCGGCCCAGATAGGGTACCTGCATGGAAGCAATATCTGAAGACCGAGCATTGATTGACACCTAAAGTCGCGGCTGTTTCAGCAGTCGGTTCGCTGAAGCGTTTATACGCTTTGAGACTACGGGGATATCGAGGAAAAGAGTCCGCGACAGGCTCACTGACCGGTCTGGAAAAGGACAAAGTCGCGCGCGATAGTTGGAATTGACTCAAGCGTGCGCGATACCGGTAGCCCAAAATAGCGGCGAAACACAGAATTTGCGGTGGCAACCAACGGCGCAAGTGTCGGGTAGATGCTCTTCGCTATGGCAGCGACCCTTCACCAGCCTGGGTTCTGGCGAATCGGTTGGTCGCGCCAGCTATATCCACTGCACACTGAGCGGCTTCCTGGGAGGAACTTTCCGGTAGGAGTACTTGCCCTCGCCGAGCATCAGACCTCCGCAGACCGCATGCCCTTCAGGCACCGAGAGCGCCTGACGAAGCGGTGCATGGACGGCAGCGACACGGGTTAGATAACCAGCCCAGCAAACGCCCAGCCCACGAGCCTCGGCAGCCAGTTCCATATAGGTCAAGGCAATGGCGCAATCCGGCTTTCCCCATTCATAATCGGCTGGCGCGCATCCTACGACAAGCGTGGGAGCACCCCGCAAGACAAAGTCGTATCCGCTTTTCCACGCTTCCAACCTGGCGGGATTGATTCCTGAACTCTGCAAGCAGTTCACCGTCTCCTGCGCCAAGTCGTGCACCTTTGCCCCATCCTCGACGACAATCCAGTGCAGATTTTGTGAGTTGGACGCCATCGGCGCACGCCGCGCCACATCCAGCAGGACCTCCAGTGTCTCCCTGGCAACCGGCCGTTTTTTGAACTCGCGCACAGAACGGCGGCTAATCAGAAACCCGTCCATCAGCGCCGGGGACGGCAACTCTTTGGAGGCAGGGAGAAACGCCTCATCAGGAAGCTCGCTATGAGTCAGAGCGCCAGTGGGGCACACGGCAACGCAGTGCCCACAGAGCATGCACCCGGCTTCGGGAACTTCTTCGGGAAATCCCTCCGCATTGAGCGCAATGGTTCTAGTCGGACAAACCGCCACGCAAGCGCCGTCTTTTTTGCATAAACTCTGATTAACTGTAATTTGACTCATGATCGATAACTCTCCTTTTTCCTTGCCGAACTACAAGAATCTTCCATCGAAAAAACATTCCGCTAGAGCGAAGTCATCGGCCTCTTTTTCCGGCTCGCCCAGCGGGTCGTTGTTGCGCCCGGTGACTTCGGCCGCGTATTCATGCGTACCTCGGCGGTGCTGCGTTCGATCTGGCTGGCGGCTTGCCCAGAGACAACGATCTCAAAGGGTCCTTGCAGGCGATTCTACACGCAGGACCTACCTATTTTGGCAGCCACTGCGAAGGATTCCCACTGGGCGGAATCGAATTCGAGCCATTGCGGGAATTCTCGATCTGCGATTGGGCAGCGCGTACCACAGGGTCCTCGGGGAAGAGCGTTCGGTACTGCCGAACGAGGTTGTGCGCCTGCCAGGTCCGTCCGCTTTCAACGTATTGCCGCGCCAGCTCGGCCACCAACGCACCCGAATAGGGATAAGCGGCAACCCTGCGCTCCAGAACCGCTTCGACCAGGAGCAATCAGTTCTTCTGCGGCTCAGGGCTGACTTCTGCCTCTTTTTCGGGCTCGCTCAGCGGGTCGTTGTCGCGGTCGGCGACTTCAACCACCGCCGCCAACCCAGCCGCCAATTCCGGCTTCCAACTTCCTTCGGGTACGCGCCAACTCCAGTTCCCGGCGGCTACCGACGGCGTATTCATGCGGGCCTCGGAGCCAAGCTCCAGCAGATCCTGGGCCGGAGCCAGCGCCAACTGCGCTACGCTGCCTGCTGTTGCGCGCAGCAGCGGCCAAACCGGGTGATCGCCGATCGGCCCCACATAAGCCTCGGCGGCGTTGCGCTCGAATTGGCTTGCCGTCTTCCACCAGCCCTGCGTGGTGTCGTTGTCGTGAGTGCCGGTATAGGCTACGGTTTCGGGCGTGTAGTGGTGGGGCAGGTGCGTATGAGCGCCCTTGCTGCTGAAGCCGAACTGAATCACCTTCATGCCGGGCATGCGCATCTCCAGGCGCAGAGCATCCACTTCTGCTGTAATCACGCCCAGGTCCTCGGCCACCAGCGGCAACGGCCCCAGAGCCGCCTCCAGTGCGCGGAACAGCTTGAGTCCCGGCGCCTTCACCCACTGGCCGTTGACCGCCGTCTCCTCCTCCGCGGGAATGGACCAATAGGCCTCGAAACCGCGGAAGTGATCCAGTCGGACAATGTCATAGAGCGTGCAGGCGCGGCGAATCCGGTCGATCCACCAGCCGAAGCCGCGTTCTTCCAGCACATCCCAGCGGTAGAGCGGGTTGCCCCAGCGCTGTCCGGTGGGCGAAAAGTAGTCGGGCGGCACGCCGGCAATCGAAACCGGCTGTAAATCCTCATCGAGTTCGAAGAGATCCGGGTGCACCCACACATCCGACGAGTCCATGTTGACGAAAATGGCCACGTCGCCCATGATTCGAATCGCATTGGCTGCCGCAGCCTTGCGAAGATCGTTCCACTGCACGGAAAACGCGAATTGCAGCACCCGTTCCAGGGCCAGTTCGCGGCTGTGCTCCGCTACTGCCTGGGCCAGCGCCTGCGGCTGGCGGCGGCGCAGCGGTTCGGGCCACGCCGCCCACGCGCCGGTATTAAACTGGCGGCGCAGCACGGCATAAAGGGCGTAATCGTCGGGCCAGCCCGCTTCATCCCGGCAAAACTGCTGAAACTGTTTCCACGATTTGGCCAGCTTGGCGTCGAGTGGCCCGCGGTCGAGGAAGTTCCCCGCCGCCTCGTGAAGCAGGGGCAACTTGCGCTGCTCCACCTCATTGAAATCCACATTGCCGCCGCGTCCGGCCAGCCCGGCGATGCGCTGCCCCTCGATCCAGCCCCAGTCGCAAAGGAACTCCAGGCTGATGAGGTTTGGATTGCCGGCAAAGGCCGAGGAGCCCGCATAGGGCGAGTTGCCGTAGCCCGTGGGGCAAAGCGGCAAAACCTGCCAGACGTGCTGTTTGGCTTCCGCCAGAAAGGTCAGGAACTGGTAGGCCGCAGGGCCCAGGTCGCCGATGCCTCCATAGGAGGGCAGCGAACTCACGTGCAGCAGAACTCCAGACGAGCGTTGAAATTCCATGGTTTCATTATCTCCGCACATGGCGAACGATGCAGGATCGGACAGGTCTCGGGCGCTAGCGAGCCAGCGGCGCCATCGTAAGAACCAGCCCTTTGTCCCCGGCAAGCGTCTCAACGCCCACCCCGGTCAGGTCTTCAATCAGGTAGTCGGCCGCGTCCAGGCTCTCGATCGGATGCGAAAACGTCGTAGCCACCACGATGCAGCCCGCCGCCCGCCCGGACTTGGTTCCCGAAGCCGCGTCTTCGAAGATCACGCACTCCTCCGGCGCAAAGCCCAGCAGAGCCGCCCCAGCCAGGTAGGGCGCTGGATGGGGCTTGCCCTCGGTCACCTGTTCCGCGGTAACGATCCGCTCCGGCACCGGAATCCCGCCAGCCGCCAGTCGCACCCGCGCCAGCCGCTCGGTGGCGCTGGTGACAACCGTCCAACGATTCGCAGGCAGCGCCTCCAGCAGCTTCAAGACCCCGGGCAACTGCGTAATCCCTTCCGTGTCTTCGCATTCCATGTCTTCAATGATCTGGTTCTCGGCTTCGGCGTCCAGGTCGGGCCGCAATAGGGCCACGGTATCGATGCTGCGGCAACCGTGCGCCACCTTGCAGGCGTGCTTGGGGTCTATGCCCCGCATGTTGGCCCAGATGGTCCAACAGCGCTCCACCGAGCCCAGCGATGAGATAAGAATGCCGTCCATGTCGAACAGAACGCCCTTGCAGCGGATCTGTACTGGAGTGGGGGAAATCGATAAAGGCATATCTAGATTGTAATGGGAGCCGTTTCGTCCAAGCGGATCGTGCGAGAGATCTTCGTGCTCCATCCATTCGCCTTGTTTCTGGCGAATGGGTGGGACACCGCGAATCTCGACTGGCTCAGTCGTCGCGCACGAAGAGAAGAAAACTACTGCTTCGCCTGCATCTCTTTGGCGACGGCAAAGCTGGCCTTCGCTCCCGCGCCTAGCGTTGCCGAGCCTTCTACAGCGGCCCTCTGCGCACCGCGCTGGAGTTGGTTCTGCTTCAGCGTCAGCGTGCCATTGGCAATCTCTCCATCGGCGCTCCAGCGGTCAAAGCGAGCCAGCGCCGGCGGAATAGACCCCGCGCCGCCTGCGACTCCATGCTGCCAGTCGAAGTGCAGCGCGCCCTTGGCCGAGGCCGTCAGGTCCTTCTCCGTGAAGCCCGACAACTCGATCTTGCCGTTTGCTTCCATACTGCCGCCCGACCAATGCAGGCTCACCAACTGGCCTACCGCCGCAGGGCTCAGCTTTTGAAACTGGCCATCAAATGTATAGGCAGGCAAGTCCTTGTTGGTCACCGGAACGGTGAGCGTGCCGATTCCATGCACACTACCACCCAGCACACCGGCATCGAGAGCCGTAATCTCTGCCCCGGTGGCCACAATGCGCACCGTCGCCGTTGCATCCCGCAGCGTGACCGGGCCCAGAACCAGAGAATCGGCCTTCACCGTGCCTTCCATTAGCGGCCAGCCAAAGCCACTGGCAGGCCGCAGCCGGGCCAGCAGCGCCGAGAGCAGCGTACCGCGCTCATGGGCTCCCAGAACTGCCGCCTGCAAGGCTCCGGCGTCTAGTGCGCCGAACTGGACCTGAAACTTGGGCAAGCAGGGCTGGAGCGCTTCGCAATCGTTTTGCAGTTCCAGGCTGGCAGTTCCTTTCACCGGTCCATAGGAAAATGCCACCGGGTCCCATCGTGTCTTGCCGTTGTCCAGATGCAGCGTGGCTTGGGCAATCTCCACGTGGTTGGCAAGGTAATCCGCCTTCCAGTTGGCGTTATGCAAAGTCACAGTCCCGGTCACCTGCTCCGCGACCGCATTTGCTGGAGCATCGGTCACGGAGCCGACAGGCATATCGCTCCGGAATGACAATTTTTGAACGGGCAGCCACGGGCCCACGGCACTGAGGTCCACCGTGGCAGAATCGCCGGCCAGCGCATCGAGCGCCGAGCCATTGGTCATGCCGGCCACATGCGCCAGTTCTCTGGCTCGGGCAATCGAAGCCTGTCCATGCACGATCAGTTGATAGCCGGAAAGCGCCAGCCGCGAGGTCATGGTAAGCGGCCCTGCACCGCCGGCAGGAATCGTGAAGGTCGCAGCCAGCGCCGCGGGCTGATCCGGTTGTTGGCCGGTCACCGGTTCGAGCACCAATTTGGGAATCAGGATTGGCGAGCTAAGCCCGTCGCCGCTCAATTGAAAGCCCTCGACGGTGAAGCTGCCGGTAAGCGGCTCTAGCGCTTGCGCATGAGCTTTCGGGGAGCGCGCCAAGCCAGCCTTAACGACGCCTGGCTTCGACGGCTTTTCTTCTGCAATGGCTTGGGCAACAACCTCGCCGTAGTCGACCCGGCCGCTGATGACGCCCTTGGCCTCAAGGCCGGGCCCGAAATTGCTGCGCACCGTCCTCAACGCGTCCAGCCCGGCCGCCACCGGAATCTTGTCCAGTTCGACCGAGATGTGGGCAGCTGCGCTCGCCCCCGGCAGACTGCCGGTCAGGCGAACATGCCCGTCGCCCAGCGGCGAGTCGCAGGCCAGGTTCTCCACGGCGCGTGCGGAATAGTGATAGTCGAAGTTGCACTGCGCGTCGAAGTCCATCGGCGCAGCCGGAGCAAATTCGGCCCGATGAACGCCGGTGGCGCGCATCCGGGTCTTTACCTGGGCCGACTCGGCGGTGCCGTCCAAGTGCAATTCGCCGGTCAGGTCGCCCCGCCAGCCGGAGTCGGAACCGAGAATCAGCCGGGTGAGTTGTCCCAGTTGCGCCTCGCGCCACTCCAGGTCGAGATGGACCGGCATCTGCCGCAATTGGGGGGCGCGCCGCACACTGGCTTCCAACCGCACAATCCCGGTGTCGGCCATATCCAGGCTCACGTCCGTGCGGGCAGGTTGGCCACGCAGCCGGATGCGCCATTCGCCGGGTCTTTCCTGCCAGAAGGAGAATTTCGTCTCGACCAGCGAAAACGGCAGTTTTTCCGCGCCGTTCTTGATGTTGATGCGGGAGTTGGTGGCCTCGATATAGGGTAGCGACCGCCCCGGCTGGCCCTCTGCCTGGACTGCGGGCGCACGGAACAGGCTGTCCAGATTCCAGCGGCCCTCCGGCGTGCGCACCAGGTTCAAACTGGCTTCGTCCAGGCTCACGGTTCCGATTTCCAACCTTCCGCGCCACAGCGAGAGTAGCCGGATCGAAGCCGAAACCGAGTTGGCGTGGAGCACCGGCTCGCTGCCAAAAGCCGGGTCTTCCTGCACCGTCAGGTCCGACAAAACAAACGCCGGCCGGGGCAGCAGGCGGAACTCCACCGACGACAGGCGCACCGGCCTGCCCAGCGAAGCCGCCATCAGGCGGGTAATCTGGCTCTTGTAATGGCTCAGGCTCACCAGCGGCGGCACAATCACCACCACCAGAAGGACCACCAGCACCGCCAGGGCCTGCCAGAGCCGTTTGTGCTTCTGTTGCCGGCCTTGCACGTCTTCCGTCATGTTTTTTTCAGAGATCAGTTGTCAGAGATCAGCTTTCAAATATTAGTTTCAGAAAGCAGAGATTCGTGGTCGGAGCCGTTGACTGACAACTGATCTCTGATCTCTGCCCCCCGTGGTTCAACGCACCGGGTTCAAAGTCCGCTTCCAGCGTGTTTCGGTAAAGAAGTGCAGCACCACATGGCCCATCCAGGCCACGCTGTTGCCGATCCCCGTCTGCTCATATTGGTCTTCGGGAGTGGTGAACGACCAGTAGTTGAACAGTGGCCGTCCCACGATGTTTTCCCTGGGCACAAACCCCCAGTAGCGCGAGTCGAGGCTGTTGTGCCTGTGATCTCCCATCATAAAGAACTTGCCGGGAGGAATCACGAGATCCCCGTTTTCAATGTGGTTGGGAAAGTCGACAGACCAGGTCTCGGTGGCGCCGATTTCAGGAGAGGGCGCTACGGAGGGAAATTCATCCAGGAAGCTCTGGTGATTGTCCACCGTAACCTTCTCCGCTTGCGGCTGATCCTGGGCTACTCCATTCACAATCACAATGCCGTTGCGCAGGTGGATGTGGTCGCCGGGTACGCCCACAAGGCGCTTCACCAGAAACAGATCCGGCTCGCCTGGCTTGAGAAACACCACGATATCGCCGCGTTTGGGCTCGCGATAATGCACCAGCGGCATCCACTTTGCCTGTGGGGCCAGGGTGATGCGGTCCACCACAAGGTGGTCGCCCACCAGCAGCGTCTTCTCCATCGATCCCGAAGGAATTACGAAGTTCTGAGCCAAAAATGTGAGGATGAACAGTCCCACCACGAGAACGGAGCAGATGCTCGCTGCCGCCTCGAAAGGGGTTTCTTCCACGACTTGTTCAACGGGGGCTGGAGCGGGCTGCTCCGGCGGCGATTTTTTCTTCGTCATTCTGTCGCTCTTTGCGGAAATGCCTGGGCTCTTGGAAGGGTTCCAAGCGGAAATCTCTCTAATGAACTACATGGAAGATGCGCTTCCAGCGCGCAAACCCCGCGAGCTTTGCCGAGAGTTCCCTGTCGTGTCCGAGTCTATCATCCGCAGCCTGTTGCACATCGGTGCTGGAAGGGCGGCTCAGGGAGAAATAAATGACCAGCGGTCGGGCCACGATCTCCTGGCGCGGAACAAAGCCCCAGGTGCGGGAATCGTTGCTGTGATTGCGGTTGTCGCCGAGCACAAAATACTCGTTCTGCGGCACCACGAGTTCCCCCTGATGGGTGAGGCTCTGCATCTGCCGCCACCATACGGGATCGACCGCCGGATCGGTATACACTTTTGCCGGGAAATTGTCGCGGAAGGGATTGGGCGCTGCCGGCTCGAAGGCCGCGTACGGCTCCGTCTGGGTAAGGCCGTTTACCGTCACTCGCCCGTCCTCGATGCGCAGCCGGTCGCCGGGAACGCCTACCACCCGCTTCACCAGATAGCGCCGCGGGTCCTGGGGAAAGTGGAAGACCACAATATCGCCGCGGGCCACATCGCGATAGGGCAAAAGCAACCGGCTCAGGCTGTTTTTCTGGCCGGCCAGCGCATACACCTGCTTGTTTACCAGCAGAAAATCGCCCACCAACAGGGTGTGCTCCATGCTCTCCGAGGGAATGAGAAACGGTTGCAGCACAAAAGTGAGCAGAAACAGAGCCACCACCACCGTCCGCAGCAGCGATGCCGAAGCCTCCGGCAAGCTAGGCAGAGGCAAGCGCAGCCGCAAAGTCTGCTGCTGCACCGGGCCAGGCCCTGGGACGGATGTGTTTACTGTGCCGATGATTTCTCCTCTGCTTCTGTCGCCGTTGCCGGGTTGCCCCCCTTGGCTGCGGCTGCCGTCAACCGCTCCAGTGCGCGCTGCGCGGCATCCTGCTCCGCATGTTTCTTAGTGCTCCCCGTGCCGCGGGCCAACGGCTTGCCTGGCTCGTCCTCGTCGCTCTTGAGTCGGACTTCGACGAGAAAGCGCTTATGGTGGTCTGGACCGCTCTCGCTCTTTACCCGGTAAACCGGCGTTCCCGACCGCTCCGCCTGCAAATACTCCTGCAGCGCCGATTTGTAGTTTCCCAGCGCCGCACCGGATTTCAACTCCTCGGCCAGTTGCTCTGCCGCCTCACCCATGACCCAACGGCGCGCAAACGCCCTGACCGGCTCCAGACCGCCATCCAGAAACAGAGCGGCCATCACTGCTTCCATGGTATTCGAAAGTACGGTGCTTTTGTTCCTCAAGCCGCTACGATCTTCGCCCCGGCTCAGCCGCAAATGGCTGCCGAGCCCGATCGCCGTGGCCACTTCCGCCATGTGCTGCCGACTCACCAACTGCGCTCGGACGCGGGTCAGCTCGCCCTCCTGCCACTCCGGATGGGCCGCAAACAGCGCCTCTGCCACCACCAGACCCAGCACCGCATCGCCCAAAAACTCGAGCCGCTCATTGCTTCCGGAGCCCGCGGGCTCCTTTTTTTCATTCTCCGACGTCTGCTCAGTCGCTGCCCGCTCGTTGGATAAGGACCTGTGCGTCAAGGCGCGTACCAGCAGTTCGTGGCTGGCAAAGGCATGCCCGAGCGCGGTTTCCAGTTCTTTGAGAACTGCTTCCATGTGCACCTTTCTCGGTTCGGGCCTTTTTTGAAATCATCTTCGGGCCAGCGTGGTTGCTGGCCCCACAGTAAGATACGGATCAGAATTGCGGCTTTTGCGCGCCATTCTGCATGGCCGGCTTAGCCGCTCCCGGCTCGGGCAAATCGTCCGCCGCGTCATCGTCTTCGCAAGTGTGGCCCTTAACGGCATAAGCCGCCTTGACCCCGCGCTCGGCGGCCAACCGCGTATCCTGCTGCCCGTCGCGATTCGCCAGCGCCGCCTTGTACTCGGACAAAGCCTCGTCGCGCTTGCAGTCCAGGTCCAGCATCCTGCCCAGGTAGATGTGCGACCAGGCCAGCAACCGCGGCTCCTTGCTGGTGGCTAGCGTTTTCTGAAAGCCGTCAATCGCCTGATCCGCATGGCCGGACATGATCGCCGCCCTGGCCAAAATGAAGTTGGCGCGAGCGCTGTCGGCCACGGATTCCAGGGTATCGGCATGAACCGTCAGCACTTGGCGCGCCATGGCGCTGGCCGTGGCCACGTCCCCCGCCGCCAGCCGCGCTTCCGCCAGATCCAGGCCGGTCAGCTTGCGCGGCTTGCTGCGCGTCAGCACGTCGCCATCCGCTTCCTTGTCGAACTCGATCTGGCGGGCGCGATGCACTTGCTGGTCCACGTCCATGCTGTAGACCATCTCGCCGATGGTGTCGCGCAACCCGGCCGGATCCTTCTCGAACTGGACCAACTGCTCGTAGAAATACTGCGTCAGGACGAATCCCTGCGTCATGTCGTGGCGCACCGTTGCCACGCGAATCGCGTCCACCTTCTGCTGATAGACCTGGCGCTCATGCTCATAACGCGGCATCTGCGACCGGTCCGCATCGGCAGGAATCTTGTATACCGGCACGCCGGTATCCATGGTCCGCGCCTCGATCGCCTTGATCAAACTCTCGATCGTCAACGGCACGCTATCGGAGCGGTAGCGGAACTCCAGTGGAGCTTCCCGCACCTCCTTCAGAATCGGCTGCATACGATCCACGGCATTGGCCCGGGCATAGAGCAGCGGCTCGATCACGTAATGCAGGTAGGTGTGGCGCACGTCGTCCATGCGAATCTTCCCGTCCACCGGCGAAACCACCACCACGTAGTCGGTTCCATAGACGCGGGCATTGACCGCGTGCGGCGAGAGCATCGGCTCCATCACCACCACAAACCGCCGTCCATCGTAAGTCGAGGCCGGCATCTTGAGATAAAGATTGGTCGAGACGATCATCTTCGTCATCGGGTCGTGAAGCTGGTCGGCCTCGTCGTCGTACGTGTGGTGCACTGCCAGCCAGATTCCGTGCAGGTCCACGGCCTCCGCGAAGCTGCGCAGGAAGGGCACAATCTCCACCACCTGCGTCGAGTCGGGCGGCATCTCCGGCAACTCCACCGACGTCTCCATCTCCGGCGGAGGCGTCAGATACAGCGCCAATGAGATGTACTGCGAGATGTCGCGCTGCGAGCCCGTCATGCGGTGCTGTGCAATGAACAGGCAGACGCTGTCGCGCTTGTTGCGCGCGTCCTCGCTTTTGGCCAGCGCCTGGTTGATCTCTTCGCGAACCTTCTTGCGTACCGGCGCGCTCTCTTCCAGCCCCTCGTCGTACCCGCAGGCGTTCAACGCCGCGGCCATGACAAAAACCGGCTCCGAGCTGACCAGCGAAATAGTGGGTCCGGCCGGATCGACCAGCGAAGGTGCCTTCTCCCGCGGGGGCAGCGCCTGCGAAGAAGAGGAACTCTGCTGGCCTTTGGATGAGCTGCTGGAGGATTGGGCGTGGCTCACGGCGGGCAAAAGCCCCGCCAGCAGGCACGAAACGGCCGCCGAAAATACGGCAAATGATCGGATTTTACGCGAAGTCATGTGTGGACCCTGCTTGCAAGTCTAGTTAGACGCACCAGAAGGGTCAAACGGGAGGGAGTATGCCGCGGATACGCCGCGGAATCGATGGATCTTAGTCTCACAAACAACTGAAGGGTACAGGCTTCTGCCCGTACCCCTCAAAATGCCAAGACGCATCAGTTCGGGTGTTGTGCCGACCTGCCCTCTTACCCGCGCACCGAAACGCCCGAGAAGGAAAGCACCGCCAACCCGCGCACCGGCTGCCCAAAGAAGCGAGCCGGCTCAAACCGGCTGGTCAGCAGCATGTTCTCAATCTGCGACCGGGTCTCCACATCCGTCGGGCCGGAAACGATGCGATAATCGTACATCTGGCCTGAGCCGTTGATGTAAGCCTCCACCACCACCGGGCCGGAAATCGCGCCAATCTCGTTTTTGCCTGCGCCCTGGGCGGGATAGAGCAGACGGGGCGCCGTGGCGTTCCCCAGCGGCTCGTCCTTGGTCGCCTGCGCCGACTCCGGCTGGGCAAACATGGTCACCAGCACGATCACCCCACCCAGCAACAGCACGGCGCTGGCAAAGCCGGCAGCCGCTTGCAGCAGGAAGGGACCCACCGTGTTTCTCCACGCCAGATTCAGGGAGTGGAAGGGACTCTGGCGGCTCTTCGCGCGCTCCTGGCTCACCGCCACGCGAATTCGCAGCAGCAGATCTTCAGGCTCCGGCACCGGCCCCAGCGTGGCCAGCGCCGACTGCGTCTGGCGCAACAACTTCCATTCGTCGGCACACTCCGGGCAGCGTTCCATGTGCGCGGCCACGCGCTGCATCTCACGCCCGGTCAGCCGGCCGTCCAGATACTCCGTAAACCTTGTCTGCATCGAACTGCAACCGTTCATCGTGCCTCCTCTCCCAGAGGTACTTCGAATCCCGTGTTTGCCGCCGGGCGTGCGCCACACGCCGGAGCCGTCAGCAACGCCTTCAAACAGGCGCGCCCACGCACCAGCCGCGACTTGACCGTTCCCAGATTCACGCCCTGCATTTCTGCCACTTCTTCGTAGACAAATCCCTCGATATCGCGCAGGATCAGCGTGCTGCGATAGGGCTCCGGCACCTGATTCAACGCCGCCTCCACCCGCGCACGGTTCTCCCCATGGACCACGTTGTCGAACGGCGACTCGGCCGGGTCAACCAGCGTTTCAATCAACCGCAATTGCGATCCGGAGTCCCCTTCGCCCATTTCCTGCTCCATGGGAACTTCCTGCTGCTTGTGCCGAGTCCACCAGCGCCGCTGATTTGAGGCTTCGTGCAGCGCGATGCGATAAATCCATGTACGCAGTGACGACTCGCCGTGAAAGCTGCCAACCCCCCGGAACACCTTCACAAAAACTTCCTGGGTCAAGTCAGCCGCGTCCGCGCGGTCTTGCAGTGTGCGCGCCAACAGAGAGTAGATCGGTTGGTGGAAGCGTGCGATCAGCCACGCAAAAGCTTCCTCGGAGCCGGCCTGGAGCTCTTCGATCAAAGCCGCTTCTTCGGATTGGAGTGCCAGCACGCTGGCTAAATTGCCCATGGTGAGGTCCGCCTGCAATTCAGTGTCCTCCCACCTTACCGCAAGACATGCAGACTTGGCATCTGCCGCATCCGCCCCACAACCGTCCCCAGTGCGTAAATGCCTGAAAAATGTTGCGGTCACATGTCACCGGTGGCCTTACCCTGCCACCGGAGAATCCGATGCTGCCATGGAGTACGCGGGAACAAGACACCGGTTCCAGACCAAAATGTCTCGATGCGCTCCATTGTCTTAGACACCGGATACCCCCTCAAGTGTTCCCGGTCACGGACGTTTTCTTCTCCCCGGCTCGAAGAAACTCTCTTTTCCACCAGTTTTCCCCACATCGGCCCATCAAGTACCGGTTTGTGAAACGCCAAAGCGGAGCCGAATCCTCCCCAAACCCGCAATTGGCGCAGAGTTCCGTTCCGGTAGCTCCCAAAGTTTGACGAATTGGCTTTCACCGTAGACAATAAGGAAGTTGCAACCCGCCGAAGAGTGGGCCTGTGGCGCAGCTGGGAGCGCGCTTCCATGGCATGGAAGAGGTCGTCGGTTCGATCCCGACCAGGTCCACCAATCAAATCAATCATTTAGAAGCACCTCCCTTCCGCGACTTTGTCGCATTCTTGTCGCAAATTCCAAAACCACTCCGCGAACCGGCTTCGCAGACTGACCCGGTTTTTCGAGCGCCGACCTTTCCCTGCCGGGAGCGATCTTCGTAGAGTTCCGTTCTCGGTCTGCATGGTTAGGCCGGGCAGTTGCGGACGGTTGCGGACCCGATCCCCACGTGCCCGTCTCGCTCAGTTCGTCGTAGATCGAGTTCACCGTCGTGCGAACGCCGTCCTCAAGCGACTGCATATAGACATCCGTGGTGGTGGCCAGACGAGAGTGGCGCATCATCCCCTGGATGTCCTTGACGTGGCCCTTGTCCTTG
>JAATFE010000028.1 GCA_015655365.1 Terriglobales bacterium | reverse complement strand
TGGGGCGCACACTGGAGAACAGAATGCTTTCTCCACTTGCTACGGGGATTTATCTCGGACTGGGTTCCGTTGCCGGCCTCGGGTTGATGGCTTGCGGCGGAGCATATGCCGCAATGTGGCCGGGCTCGCGAATTCTCGGCGCGGCGTTGGTTGCTCCGCAGCGTCCTGGCGAACTGGCGCTTACCTTCGACGACGGCCCCAACCCGGCGTGGACGCCACAACTACTGGACGTTTTGGCAAGCCACGACGTGCGGGCTACATTTTTTATGTTGGGCAAGTATGTCCAGGCCGAGCCTGCACTGGTGCGGCGGGTCGCTGAAGCTGGACACTTAATAGGGAATCACTCCTGGAGCCATCCAAACCTGGCGATCACTGCGCCTGGCCGTGTGTCGCAGGAATTGGTCCGAGCCAAAGAGGTGCTGGAGCAAACCACAGGTGTGCAGGTTAAGTATTTTCGTCCGCCTTTTGGCGGACGCAGACCGGATGTGCTCCGCGTGGCAAAGTCGCTAGGGATGTGCCCGGTGCTGTGGAACGCAATGGCATCCGATTGGAGCGATCGTTCAGCGGACAGGATTGCGAAGCGGATGATGCATTCAATCGATCGACTGGAACTCAGGGGGCGGGCTGCCAATATCCTCCTCCACGACGGCGGGCATCTTGGCATGGGCGTGGACCGCGGACCTTCGGTGGCCGCCGCCGGGCTGCTGCTATCTCATTACAAAGTTACCCACCGTTTTGTAACCGTGGATGCGTGGAGCTAGAGCCGCAGATGGATTGACGCCAGTGGTCTTACGGTCAGAACGAGGAACCGGGTCATTTGAAACAGAGAACGGATGTGGCTATGGGGATTGGGGTTTTGCAGGGCTGATTGATTGATGTGTATCTATTATTACTTTCGAGCCAAGCTGGTCTGATGCAAACACCTGCATTTCCACGCCACCGTTCTCAGCGGCGCCAGCAGCCAGAACACCATTTTCCTCGGAGTTCTGCTTGGGACGGGCTGGCCTTATCAATGCGAATAGATTGTCTGACGACAACAATTGCGGATGACCGTGCGTGAGTGGATAGCGGCCGCGCACAAGATAATCCACGAACAACCCTCCAGCAAGGTACGGATTTGCGACTGCTATGGCGATGGCATAGCCGGGAGTGGATAGCGACAGCGACTGAGCGACGCTCTTGTTTGAGCGGCTCAGACGGCGATAGCCGGGGATCTGCGGAATCTCGAACACAGTCAGTTGTGCATCAGGGTGCTTGCGGGCATAGCGTTCCAACTGGTAGGCCGTTTGCTTGGGAGTGGTTATGCCTGCGTCGGGGAAAAAGCTGCGCCGAAAGGCATCGGGATAGTAGAAGTTGAGGACGTCACGGACAAAATCCGCGCAGTTTCTGTAGACGGGGTTGAAGTGAGAACGATTATCATCGTCATTCATGTGCACGATGAACGCATCATCCTGTTCCTCGCTGGTCTCAAATCGGAAGGCATAAATACGGCGCATATATGCCTGGCCCACCAAGTCGTTCCAGCCGCCCTGGAACATGCCGCCCGCAGTCAGCTTTCCTCCCAACGATGCGAACAGATGGGTTTCATAGTACTGACTGAGCATCCGCGTCACGGTATCGCGGTCTACGCGCGCAGGAACTTGCGCGGCATCTTCGACCGCATAGAGGTGAGCAAACAGAGGAATTGCCACCCAATCGTAACCGGATATCCCTTGATAGCGGGCGACGACGGCGCCTGGCTCGCCGGGTGCGCAGCGGCGCAGCTTGACAGGAGTTTCGGCGCAGATGCGTTCAAAATAGACCGCATTGTGCCCGGTCGGGTTCACATAGCCAAAGAAACCATAGGGCTCCTCCAAGAGCAGGGCTGCCTGCGCGTGACTCCGCGCTGAAAATGAGGCCAAAAGCGCCAGAGCCATGAGAGCCAATGCAGTTGTGCGCAATTTTCGCATTGAGAGAATCGGTCCTCTGTGCCTCGAGTACTGAACCATCTTCTTTTAAGTATCTCGGATCATCCGAAGAAATTGATGTACAGAAAGAGCCATAGACCAAGTGGCCTTCAGCCGGGGATGTTCTTGAACCGCTCTCAACGACTACCGGCTGAAGCCTGTAGGCTGTATCGCGACTGAAAGTCGTCTGAAGGGAGAGGGATATCCCTCGCCTCTGGCGGGGTGGCAGTAGAACTTTGAGAATTCCGGGAGTATGTTCTCCCTCGAATTGCCTGTGCTGCGGCAGTGAAGACAGCGGTACGAGATTTTTGCTTTCGTTCTTGCTTTTGCTTCGGACGGTTGCGAAAAAGTCCCTTTGAGGGGCCAGTAACCGTAAAGCCACAGGTTCTGCCGGTGGATACTTACAATTTGGTTCCATTTTTCGCCCCTGGAATCCGTGTCTCGTATACCTCGTCTTCCGGAGTCGGCTTCCTTCTGGAATTGCGCGCTACCTATCCATAGCGTCGCCGCTTCCAGTGACCGGTGCACCTGGTCCCATGTTCATCTGATGCGCTCTGGCCTTGATGACGGCCGCCCGGCCGGTGTTTTCCCTGCTGCGAGGCCCGGAGTATCATACGTGTGTCACCGAGTTTTGATTATTGGGAGGACGTCCGTGAAGAAAGAGTGGTTTCTTAGTCTGGCGATTTCTGCCGCAATCTGCATACCTGCCTTCGCTGCGCTCAAAGCAGGTGACCGAGCGCCGGATTTCTCGGCTCGTGCTTCATTGGCGGGGAAGGAATTTGATTTCTCGCTGCAGGAGGCGCTGGCAAAGGGCCCTGTCGTCGTCTATTTCTATCCCTCGGCGTACACCCAGGGTTGCGATCTTGAAGCGCACACGTTCGCACAGGAGAAGGACAAATTCGACGCAGCCGGGGCAACCATCATTGGTGTATCAGCCGACAGTCTTGAGCGCCTCGACCAGTTCTCCGCAGATCCAGACTACTGTGCAGGAAGGTTTCCCGTAGCCTCCGACGCGGATCGCAAGATTGCCGCTTCATACAACTTGATTACGACCGCTGCAAGGACCGGCATGAAGGACGTACGCGGCGCCTCGATCGACCATGATTTCATTGAGCGCGAAACTTTTGTGATCGGCAAAGATCACAAGATCGTCGCCGCTTTCTCTTCAAAGGACGATCATCTGGCGCCGGATGCTCACGTGAAGAGAGCACTGGAAATCGTGCAGCAACTTGCAGGCAAGTAGCCGCGGTCAGTTCGGAACCACGATCTCCGCCCAGATTGAACAGAGGCTGACACCCATTAGGTGTGAACGGGTGAGGTAAATGTCCCGTCTCGCGGGAGACTGGCAGAGAAATATCCCTCATCAGTCCATCGAACTCGTGATATCCCGTCCTGCTTGTGAGCAGACGCGACGCATCCGATGCTGGAATCGATGCGCAAGCATCAAGCCGCGCACGGTGGATTTCCACCTACTTACATATCCTTGAACATCGAGTGGTACAGCATCTTTACCTTATA
>JAATFE010000067.1 GCA_015655365.1 Terriglobales bacterium | reverse complement strand
GTAACGGTTTCTTCTTCAACGAGTGCGATACCTGGGTTGCCGCTCTATAGCTCAACGCATAGGTGGAGCAGTGAGAGTGTAAACCCGGTTCCTGTGACGAAACGTCAAAGCGCCGCACTGGCTTTTGAAGAAACGTTCACGTGCAAAATATAATTCACTTATCGTCAAGATGCTAGATTTCTTGAACCGGAAACCCTGCCGAAAGTAATATAGCATTTTCGGAATTGCTGTAGACCGAAAGCACGCGGCTAAGTGCCTTTTTCCTCAAGAAAAGGGCACCTTGCACGCCCCCTAAAAAGTCTATGTGTATTCCAAAAATGCTCTAAGAGTTTCACCTGCAACCCTTGCGCGGATGCAAGGGATACGCCATTTACAGCGCCAAACTCAACCATAACTGGCCTTGAAACTCTGGGTTATGCCCGCCCCCAGGAGGGGTTGGATCTACTTGCGGTCGCCTGATTCGCGAATCATGCTGGCCTCGAAGCTCACGATCCTCCACACGCCTCGCGCATCCCGAACATACACGCGGATATGGCGATAGCTGCCGGAGACGTCGCCTTCGGCTTTGGTGGCGGTCACGTCGGCCTGGCAGGTGACAAGCGCGGTCATTCCGTAGAAGCGCACCTTGCGATCGGAGAATTCAAGCGTTTTGACGTGCAGCCGCCCACTGCGCACAAGGGCCAGGGCCTGCTCCTTGGACTGTAGGGTTCCCAAAGCGGTAATCCCCATGTAGTCGTCGGCCAGGAGGGCGTCCAGGGCCGCGGCATCGCCCTTCAGCATCGCATCGCGCCAGCCATCTTCCAATCTATCGATGAACTGGCGGCTTTCGTGCTTTTGCGACCGAGGCATTCCGGGCCGTTGAGAATCCGCGAATGCCCCCAGGGCAATCACTTGGACAAGCAGAAGGACGAAGAGAGCCCGCAATTTTTTGTGCATCGAAAAGTTGGCCGCCGCACCGTGCATAAACGTAACGGATAGTAGCCCCGCAAAGGCGAACCGGTCAATGACCCGTCCGCAGTCGACAGCAGGCTCGCCCCAAAACCGCGCGCTCGTTGCCAATCCGGAACTTCCGCCGGTTGGACGGTCTCAGCCGTTAAACGAGAGCAAGCAGGTTTTCGACGCTCCGCTCACGCATCTTCTGGTAGATTCCGCCTACGGCATGTTGCTTGAAGTGCTGCGACTCGCGGTGCGCGGCCAGGGCCTTCGCGTCCACGTACTGCTCGTAAATGACGACGGTGTCCGGGTCGTCCTCCAACTGGTGGGGGATGTAGTTGACGCATCCCGGCTCCTGCCGGGATGCCGCAGCCAGAAGACGCAAAGATTCGGCGACGTCGGCGCGATCTTCCGAGGCAAACTGAAGGCGAACAACAAAACTGACCATGGGGAAACGTCCTTCTTGCCTGAATGCAACCACGACAGGCGTTTTATTCTCTCGTGTGTAAAGGCTGTTAGGCGTTGAGGCTGTCCAACGCCTCGGCAAACTCCGGCAACACCATGGTCTGGTCGCGGTCGGGACCGGTAGAGACCATGCCGATGCGCGCCCCACTCTCCCGCTCCTGAAAGCGCAGATACTCCTTGGCCGCTTTGGGCAGCTTGTCGTAGTCCACAAGCCCCTCGGTCGACTCCTGCCAGCCCTTCATCTTCGTATACCGCGGCTTGATCGACTCCAAACCCTGCACGTCGGCGGGAATCTCGTCGGTGAACTTGCCGTCGATCTCGTAGCCGATGCAGATGGGAATCTCCGCCAGGTGGTCCATCACGTCCATCTTGGTAATCACCAGCCACTCCGCGCCGTTCACCTGGTTCGAATAGCGAAGCAGGGGAAGATCTAGCCAGCCGCAGCGCCTCGAACGCCCGGTCACCGCGCCATACTCGTTGCCGCGCGCCCGCAGCTCGTCCGCCGCAGGTCCTTCGATCTCGGTGGGGAACGGTCCCTCGCCCACGCGCGTCACATACGCCTTGGTCACGGAAATCACCGTGCCGATGGCTGTCGGTCCCACGCCGGTTCCCGTCGCCGCTCCGCCCGCCGTAGACGACGAGGAGGTCACAAACGGGTAGGTGCCGTGGTCGATGTCCAGCATGGTCCCCTGCGCGCCCTCGAACATCACGCTCTTGCCCGCGGCCAGCATGGAGTGAAGCATCCGCCCGGTGTCGGTCACAAACGGCCTCAACTCTTCTGCCGCCGCCGCATACTCGTCGTACATCTTG